>QGVC01000080.1 GCA_003242645.1 Pseudomonadota bacterium | reverse complement strand
ACGGTCATGCCCTGGCAGCCGAGGTCGGTAAGGGCGGCCCGCACCTCCTCCAGCTTGAACGGCTTGATGATGGCGGAGACGAGCTTCATATCGGCGACCCTCTCGGTTGGTTTCAGGCGCCCGGAGACCGGGCTGCGAGAGCCGTCGCCCGCACAGGGCAGCGACTCGCCTCCGAGGGAGTCAAAAGGCGTGCCAGAGCCTTAACGCGCCGGTAAGTATGTGGATTTGCGTACTTTTTAGTCGCGCGGCGGTATCGGCGCGATTATGCGGTTAACAATGAGCTGCTCAAAACTTGAGCAATGCCGAAAATTTGTCCATCAGGTGACGATAAACGCTGTGCTCCGCTGGCGGACGAGCCCTTCCTGAGCGACGGAAGCAACGAGAACGCCGTCGCGGGTATAGACACTGCCCCGGCAGAACCCGCGGGCGCCGTGCGCGGAGGGGCTATCTTGGACATACAAGAGCCAGTCATCTGCCCGGAACGGCCGGTGCAGCCACAGCGCGTGATCGAGACTGGCGAGCTGAATATCTTTGTCGAACAGCAGCTTGCCGTGTGCGATCAGAGCCGTGTCGAGGAGTGTGAAATCGGAGGCGTAAGCCAGCACGCACTGGTGCAGCTTGGGATCATCCGGCAGTGAGCCATTGGCCCGCATCCAAACATACTGGACCGGCCGCGCCTTCTCCCGTTTGACATAGCGTGAGATGTCCACCGGGCGCATTTCGATCGGGCGCTCGCGCTCCCAGTAGGAGCGCATGTTGTCCGGAAGCTTATCGAACAGCAGATCCTTGAGCTCTTGTTCGCTCGGCAGCTCCTCGGGAGGCGGAACATCTGGCATGGGGCTGTAATGCTCGAAGCCCGGCTCATCTTTGTGGAACGACACGCTCATGCTGAAGATGGCGCGGCCGTGCTGGATTGCCTTCACCGTGCGCGTCGTGAAGCTGCCGCCATCGCGAATGCGCTCGACCTCGTAGATGATCGGGTGGCTGGGGTCGCCGCCGAGCAGAAAGTAGCCGTGCATGGAATGGGCCTTGCGCGGCTCCTCGACCGTACGCACGGCCGCGACCAGCGCCTGGCCAAGGACCTGCCCTCCATAGACGCGCTGCCAGCCCTGCTGCGGGCTCTGGCCGCGGAAGAGGTTCTGTTCAAGCTGCTCCAGGTCCAGTATGGACAGAAGCTCAGCGAGCGCCGAGCCCGGCTTATTGGAGGACATGAGACCTTCCGGCTGAAATTTCTGCACTGCGAGAAACTTAACATCGCCACTTAGGTGGCCCAAGGCAATCGAAGCATGGTGGATCACAAGTCCGACATCGTTATCGCTGGCGGCAGCTATACCGGACTTACTCTCGCGCTGGCGCTGGCCAAGGCATTGGGTCCGGACATCTCGATCACCGTCATCGACCGGCAGGGCAAGGTATCGGACAACCCTGATCTGCGTGCGTCAGCGATCTCGGCCGCGTCGCGCCATTTACTCGAAGCGCTCGGCATTTGGCCGATGGTCAAGGATGAGGCGCAGGATGTCCTCGAGATCCTGTTGACGGACAGCCCCCTTGAGGCGGGGGTACGGCCCGTTCTGCTGACCTACGACAACAGGCTCGAAAATGGCGAGCCGGCCTCCTCAATTGTGCCGAACGAGGCGCTGGCGGCGGCGCTGGAGAAGGCTGCGGATGCCGAGCCCAACATCCAGCGCCTGAGGCCCGCGGAGGCAATTCGTTTCACGAGCGGCGAGCCGTTCGTTCGGGTCCATCTTGCGGACGGCCGGAGCATCGACACGAGCCTGCTCGTCGCCGCCGATGGACGGCGATCGCGATTGCGTGAGGCAGCCGGGATCAAGTGCGTCGGCTGGCGCTACGATCAGATCGGCATTGTGACGCAGGTCGAGCATGAGCTGCCGCACAATGGCCGAGCCATCCAGCACTTCCTGCCAGGAGGCCCATTCGCGATCCTGCCGCTCAAAGGCAACCGCTCCTGCATCACCTGGTCGGAGGATGCCGCTCGAGCTCGCGAAATCCTGGCCTACGACGACGAGGCGTTTCTAGCCGAAGTCGACAAGCGCTTCGCCGGACGATATGGCCGCCTGCAGCTCGCCAGCGGGCGTGCCTCGTGGCCTCTGGAGATGCACCTCGCCCGCCGATACGTGGCGCACCGCTTTGCGCTTGTTGGCGACGCCGCCCATGGCGTCCACCCAATCGCTGGACAAGGGCTCAATTTGGCTTTCCGAGACATCGCCGCACTGACGGAGTCGGTGGCCGATGCAGTACGGATCGGCCTGACGCCCGGCGATGCCACCGCGCTGGAGCGTTACGAGAAGTGGCGCCGCTTCGACTCAGGGGTGTCCGCGGCGACGTTCGACGCTCTCAACCGGCTGTTCTCGAACGATATCGCACTCCTGCGCTCCGCCCGGGAAGCTGGGCTAGCGCTCGTTGACCGCAGTCCCGCCCTGAAAAGGATGTTCGTCTCGGAGGCAGCTGGCCTCTCCGGCGAAATACCCCGGCTCCTCCGCGGCGAGCTCGCATAACCAGCTCGGGCTTAGCTGCGTCGGCTGACCGCCGCCGCTAGCTCGCAACGAACTTGCGGTCAGCGGACCACGAGGACCGGAATGGTGGTCGTCGTCACCACCTCAGCAGTCTGGCTCCCCAGAAGAAGACGCTTCGCCCCTCTCCGGCCGTGCGAGGCCATCACGATGAGATCGCAGTTCCGCAGCTTGGCGAACCGGACAATTGCTTCAGCGGGCGACTCGTCGATTTCGTGGACATACTCGACCGTGACACCGTGCTTCTCGGCGCGCTCCCCGATCGCGGCAAATCGCTCTTTCATAAGAGCATCGATCTGTTGGTCGTAACGGCCGACGGGGTCCTCGATGCCGGCGGCGCGTGCGGCTTGGATCGCCTCCTGTGAAAGGGGCTGCGAAACAGTCAGAACCGATACCTTGGAGCCAAGCGCGCTCGCGAGCGCCAGCCCGTGCTCGACCCCCTTGTTCGCAAGCTCCGAGCCGTCGGTAGCAATCAAGATGTGCTTGTACATTGGGGACCTCCGTCTGATCGCGCCCATAAAAGAAACGGGCTGGATCAAGGTGACGGGGTCCGACTTACCTCTCCATGTTTCACGTCAAATTTGAGGGAAACGCACGGGCATCACACCCAGCCCATCAACTCTCGCCGCACCACGTGCTCAATGACCCGCATTCCCTCGGGGCTGGCGTTGAGCGCTGGGACGTAGGTGAATTTCTCGCCACCGTTCTCCAGGAAGATCCCGCGGTTCTCGACGTCAAGCTCCTCCAGCGTCTCAAGGCAATCCGCGGTGAAGCCCGGGGCGATGATCAGCAGCTTTTTCACGCCCGATTGGGCGAGCCGCTTCACCGTTTCGTCCGTATAGGGCTGCAACCAGACGTCGTTGCCAAATCGTGACTGGTAGGTCGTGTACCAGCTCTCCTTGGGCCATCCGAGCCGCTCGCGCAGCAAGCGAGACGTCTTCTCGCACTGGCAATAATAGGGGTCGCCCTGATGGAGATACTTTTCCGGCATGCCGTGGAACGTGGCGATGACAGCCTCGGGCTTGAAATCGATTTTCGCCAGGTGCGCTTCCATCGAACGCGCTAAGGCTTCGATGTAGACCGGATCGTCATGCCAATCGGGCGCCACGCGCACGTAAGGCTGCCAACGCATCTTCATGAGCGCGCGGAATGCCTGATCGCAGGCTGTTGCTGTGGTTGCGGCCGCATATTGCGGATAAAGCGGCACCAGCAGAATGCGGTCGCAACCCTGCTCCAACAGCGCCTTTATGCGGCTCTCGGTCGTGGGGTTCGCATACCGCATCGCCCAATCGACAACGATGCGCGGGTTATCGAGGGCTGCGGCGAGCTTTTCCGCCTGATCCCGTGTGATGGTCTTGAGCGGGCCCTCGTCCTTCTCCTTGTTCCAGATCGACTCGTAGTCTCGGCCTTTAGACCAGGGGCGCTTGCTCAGGATGATGAAGTTCAGAATTGGCCACCAGATAATCCGCGGCGTTTCGATCACCCGACGGTCCGAAAGGAATTCCTTGAGGTAACGCCGCATCGACCAGTAGTCGGTGCCGTCGGGAGTGCCGAGGTTGAGCAGCAGCACGCCTATGCGGCCATGCCGGACGGGTGGATGATTTGGCGGTAGCGCCGAGCTTTCCACCTGGTTCACACCAATCGTGGTCGCTTTGGGCACTTCGTTCATCGCGCGGGGGCCTCCACGAAGCGGTACGAAGCTTCCTCGCCCTCCTTCTCGGCCAAAAAACGCCCCGGCGCCAGCCTGCCTCATGACGCAGGGGCGTCAGGGCTTTGCGATGGTTGGTTAAGCAAGCTGAAGAGCGGGAGAATGCCGGCGTTCGGCACACCCCGACTTGACGGGCCGGATGTCAGCTCCGCGCCTCAAGGCCGCCGAAGCCGGACTCACTAGCCGCCGCCCAGATCGCCAGCGCGCAGACGACGACACCGATTATGATTTGGTTCCAGAAGGCAGCCTGTAGAGCGCCATACGCCAGCACCCAGGGCGACACGATGAGCCACGCGCCAATGGCTAGGCTAACCCAATGCTCCCACTTCTGCTGCGCAAAGAACGCAACAGCAGCCAACGCAGCGATTACGACGCCAACGATGTAGGCATTCCACGCCGCGGTGGTCTCACCGGTGTAGCCTAGCACCCAAGGCGACGCTATGAGCCAAAGCCCCAGGAGGAAGTTGCCGGCGTCCGGCCATCGCGTGGAGAGCTTCTCGACGAAGTTGCTCATGTCACGTTCCTCCTCACAGCGCTTCAGCGAGATAATCCGCGCGACGAGGGACTCATCCACCGCCGCGCGGGGATGAGCTCACGGCATGATCACAGCGACGATGAACGCCAGGCTCAAGAGCAGCATGTTCAGCGCCCAGAGCCTGGAAAGGGTACGCCTCGCAACACGCATTCGGACCTCCTTCTCAACACCGTCGGTGTGGAGATGTCAGTCCGATGAGTGCGCGTTAGGACGACTTGATTGGAATTCGGCGCACTGCCTTTTGCATCTCGATGGGTTTCGGGATGCGGATGGTCAGTACGCCCTTGTCGTATTTGGCCTCGACATTCTGGTCGTCCACCTGGAACGGCAGACGCACGGATCGAGAGAAGGAACCGTAGCGGCGCTCGACATAATAAGCTCCGCCGTTTCGCTCCTCGTGCTCGGCCTTCTTCTCACCTTTGATCGTGAGCAGATCGCCGGCGAGCGAGACCTCGAGATCCTTCTCATCGAGACCGGGAATCTCGGCCGATATGACGAGCTCTTTATCGTCCTCGGCTATGTCAACGGCCGGGCGCAGGCTCAAGCCTGTCTGGCCGAAGCTACCGAAGGCGTTGAAGAATTCGTCGAAGATGCGGTCGACCTCCCGACGCAGCGAGAACATCGAATCAAAGAAGTCGTCCCGCCGAGACATCGGCTGAGATCTCGACCGCCAAGGGATTAGCGAACCGAAATTCATGATGCACCTCCATGCTTCCAAGACTGTTCAAGAGACACCGATCCGCCACATTGCCGGGCACTGGCTGTCCACCCGACGGCGTCGCCGCTTCAACCTGAAGCGGGGCCGGAGCACGGCGGGGGTTTGCCAGGGCTTCAGCCAACGGGCGGGTTAGCTCCCGCACCGCTTAAGCGGCTGCTTCCTCCGGCTTCTCCAATTGCTTGTGTTCGATCTGGGTGATCTGACCGGTCGTGATCTCGATCTTCCGCGGCTTCAGCTCCTCGGGAAGCTCGCGCTTCAGGTCAATGACCAACAAGCCATCGCCCATCGTGGCGCCTTCGACCTCGATGTAGTCCGCCAAATCGAACTGCCGCTCGAAGCTACGCGCCGCGATGCCGCGATGCAGATATGTGCGTTCGGGCTTCTCCTTGAGCTGACCGCGAATCGTCAGCCGATTGCGCTCTGCAATGACGGTGATGTCATCCTTGCTGAAGCCAGCCACCGCCATGACAATGCGGTACCGGTCGTCACCGCACTTCTCGATGTTGTAGGGAGGGTAGCCACTCTCCTCCCGCTGCATGGCATGGCTGAGGATCACAGAGATGCGGTCGAAGCCGACCGTCGATCGGTATAGAGGGGTAAAGTCCAGTGTCGCCATAGCTATCCTCCTTACGAGCGACAACCACGGGCTCACAGGAACAGGGCTCCCATATGGGCAGCCCACCAAGCGATTTAGGTGGCAACAACCTGGATTCAAGGGGTGTACGGACTGCTTCAAGGCGCAGTCCAACTAGCTACGACGAGCCGATTTATAGGCTTCAGGTGGTGGTAAGCTGCCGCCGCATACGGTCAGCCCATTCGAGCCAGGTACGGATGCGGGCTTCGGGATCAGGATGGGTGAAGAAGTCCGTGATGACCGCGGCGGATTGGGCTCCTGCCTCGATCACGCTCGAAGCCCGCTCTGGCGTGATCCCGCCGATGGCGACGAGCGGCAGTGACCCGATCCGTGTCTTCCATTCACGGATCCGGTCCAGCCCCTGGGGAGCCCATTTCATCACCTTGAGCTTTGTCTCCCAGATCGGGCCGAGCGCGACGTAATCGGGCTCGACAGCAAGAGCGGTTTCCAGCTCCTCGACGCTGTGGGTCGAAATGCCGATCTTGATCCCGTGGGCCTTCAACGCCATCACATCGGCGGCCGCCAAGTCCTCCTGGCCAAGATGAACATAGTCGGCACCCAGCTCGAGTGCTTCGCGCCAGTAGTCGTTCACGATGAGCTGGCAATTGTGCCGGGCGCAAACCTCCATGCTCCCGACAATCTGCTTGCGAATATCCTCGGGGGTAGCGTTCTTGAGGCGCAGCTGAACGGTGCGGACGCCAAGCGGCACGATTCGGTTGAGCCAGTCGAGGTCCGGCACGATCGGATAGAAGACGTCGAGGCGCCCGCCTGTCGTCACGACCGTCCTCCGAAATCGAAAAACGGTGTTCCGGCAACGGGTGTCGATGGCTGCGCCATATCGCGCATCTCCATCAAGCCAGCCTCGAACCCCATTCGGCCTGCTTCGACCGCCGCTGCAAACGCCTTCGCCATTCGCACGGGGTCGCCGGCCTTGGCGACAGCCGTATTCAGCAGCACGGCGTCATAACCCATCTCCATTGCCTCGCAGGCGTGAGAGGGGGCGCCGATGCCGGCATCGATGATCAGCGGCACTCCGGGGAAATAGTTGCGGAGCGTCTTCAACGCATACTTGTTGTTCAAGCCCCGCCCCGTTCCAATGGGCGCGCCCCAGGGCATCAGCACCTCGCAACCGACCGCCACCAGGCGCTCAGCCGCGCCCAAGTCCTCGGTGGTGTAGGGGAAGACTTTGAACCCCTCCTCCGTCAGCACGCGGGCTGCCTCAACTAAGCCGAACAGGTCTGGCTGCAGAGTGTCGTCGTTCGCGATGACCTCCAGCTTCACCCAGTCCGTCTCGAACAGCTCGCGGGCCATCTGCGCCGTGGTGATGGCCTCCTTCGGCGTTCGGCAGCCCGCGGTGTTGGGCAGCACGCGCACCCCGAGACTGCGGATCAGCTCCCAGAACCGTTGGCCCGCATTCCCGCCCGCCGATTCGCGCCGGACGGAAACCGTCACCACCTCGGTCCGCGACGCCGTCACCGCTTCGGCCAGAACCTGGGGCGAGGGGTATTGCGCCGTGCCCAGCAATAGCCGTGACGTAATCGCCGTTCCATAAAGCGTCAGCGGCTCAGCCGCTCGGGTTTTCTGAAGCTCGATTGTGTTCATCTGCTCCGCTCAGCCGCCCTGACGCGGCGACACGATTTCGACCCGATCGCCGTCCGCGAGCTGCCGCGAGGCCCGCGCTCGCTCCGGCACGAAATCCCCGTTGACGGCAGTCGCCACACGGGCGTCGCCGAATCCGGCCTCCTTCACCAGCTCTGCCAGCGTGCGCGCAGATGTGGACATCGGTTCGCCATTGACGACCAGATTGAGGCGCGCGCCAGCTCTGACCTCGGCTTCCATGTCTGCCACGAAATCTCTGTCCTACTCGCCAGACATCGCCCTTAAGAGCGTCGATTGCAAGGGCTCTCCCTGCATAGAAGAGCGGCGTGCCCGGGAGTGCAAGACTGCGAAAGACGCAGCCGGATAGGTCATCCATAGCGGCCGATAAAGCGCGTCGCCGCGAAATACTGTCCCCAGTCTTTCTCCGGAACCAGATGCTCAGCCGTTGTTTAACCAGAATCCTGCGGTTAGTGCGTCCTGGGAAAGCCTTGGCGCCGGACGTCGAGTTGACGGATCCAGAATTGGTGAGAGCCGTATGTTCCAGCAATTGATGACATCGCGGCGCTTTGCGCCAATCTTCTGGTGCCAGCTCTTTTCGGCGCTCAACGACAACTTTCTCAAGAACGCGCTCGTCATCATCATTCTCTACCACACGGCCACTGGGCAGAGCGGGGCACTCGTAACACTTGCCGGCGGTCTGCTCGTGGCGCCGTTCCTCATCTTTTCGGCCCTGGGCGGCGAGCTTGCGGACAGGTACGACAAGGCGATCGTTGCACGGAGACTGAAGCTGGCAGAGGTGCCCATCGCCGGCATTGCGGCCGTGGGCTTCTTGCTGCACTCGGTCCCCCTGCTCTTCCTCGCACTGACCTTGTTCGGCGTGATGGCCGCCCTATTCGGCCCCATCAAGTACGGCATCCTGCCGGATCATCTCGCCACCGAGGAGCTCCCGGCCGGCAACGCCCTTGTCGAAGGCGCCACGTTCGTCGCGATTCTGGTCGGCACCTTGGCCGGGGGACTTGCTGCCGCCGATCAGGGCAACGCGGGGCTGGTGGCAGCCATTGTGCTCGGAATGGCTGTGCTGGCGCTCGTTTCTGCGCAGGCCGTCCCCCGCACGGGCAACACGTCCGAGATCAAGATCTCTCTCAACCCCATAAGCGCCACGGCCAATCTGCTGCGCGATCTCAAAGCTGATTCTCGCCTGTGGGTGGGAGGTCTTATCGTTTCCTGGTTCTGGCTCGTCGGGGTTGTCGCGCTTTCCCTATTGCCGACGCTTACTAAGGAGCAAATCGGGGGAACGCCGCAGGTCGTCACCTTGGGGCTGGTCCTTTTCACACTCGGCATCGCCGCAGGGTCAGTCGCCGCAGCAAAGGCGAGCCACCTGCGCCCGAACCTCGCGCTGGTCCCGATTGGAGCAGTGTTGATGGGGCTGTTCAGCCTGGATCTGGCCTGGGTCGCCTCGAGATTGGTGCCTGGTGCAGCCGAGATCACGCCGGGTGAACTCCTCGCCACAGCCTCGGGTCTGCGGTTTGCTTTCGATCTCTTTGCCCTCGCGGCGGCTGGTGGCCTCTTCATCGTGCCGTCTTTCGCGGCCGTCCAGGCTTGGGCCCCGGTCCATAGAAGGGCCCGCGTCGTCGCTGCCGTGAACGTCCTCAACGCCGCTTTCATGACGGCAGCCACCGCTGTCGTATCGGCCCTCCAGTATGGCGGCGCGACGGCTCCGTTGCTGCTCGCGGGCTTGGGTTTGTCCAATCTGTTGGTGGTCGGGCTGATTTTGCGGGCCTGGGGGAGGCAAGGTGTTCAGGACATCGCATCCCTCATTTTCCGCCTCGTTTACCGCCTCGAGGTCACAGGGCTTGAGCACATTCCGCCGGCAGGTGAGCGCGTCGTCGTCGCGCCCAATCACGTGAGTCTCATGGATGGGCCGCTGATGCACGCGATCCTCCCGAGCCACGCTGCCTTCGGGGTCGATACGACCATCGCCCAAGCCTGGTGGGTGAAGCCATTCCTGAAGCTGATCAATGCTCACACCATGGACCCGACGCGGCCGATGGCGGCGCGCACGCTGGTCAATCTGGTGAAACAGGGCGAAACCCTGGTGATCTTCCCCGAAGGGCGGATAACGGTCACCGGCGGTCTGATGAAGGTCTATGATGGCGCCGCGATGATCGCGGACCGAGCTGACGCGTGGGTTCTTCCAATTCGAATCGACGGACTCGAGCGCAGCAGGCCCTGGAGCTACTTGCGCCTCTCGCAAATCAGAAAAACTTGGTTTCCGAAGGTTCGCGTAACCATCCACCCGCCACGCAAGCTTCAGGTGCCGGCGGAACTTAAGGGCAGGGCTCGTCGCCGGGCAGCCAGCGCAGCATTGCAGGACATAATGATCGAAACTGCCGTCGCGTCGGCAAGGATCGACCGTACACTGTTCGAAGCCCTTGCCGACGCGAAGGGCACGCGCGACACCGGTAAGCCGATCGTGTCCGATGCCCTCGGCACGAAGCTTTCGTATCGGAAACTCATTCTTGCGGCTCAGGTGCTCGGCCGTAAGCTCGAGCCGATGGCTCCAGCCGGGGGTGCGGTCGGCGTCATGCTGCCCAACTCGGCGGGCGTCGCGGTTACATTCTTTGCGCTGCAAAGCATCGGCCGCGTGCCGGCGATGATCAATTATACCGCCGGACCCCAGAATGTTCTTTCAGCATGCCGGGCCGCCAAAGTCGAGGTGATGCTGACTTCACGGGTTTTCATCGAAAAGGCCCGGCTTGGCGACTTGGTCGAACGCTTGTCCCTCAGCGTGAAGGTCGTCTACTTGGAGGATATTCGGGCGGAGATCACCTTTGCAGACAAGGTCGCAGGTCTCTTGCTCGGCAGCAGGCCGCAGGTCCCCCGCGATTGCAACGATCCCGCAGTGATCTTGTTCACGTCGGGATCGGAAGGAGCGCCTAAGGCTGTCGTCCTCTCCCATCGCAACATTCTGGCCAACGTTGCGCAGTCGCTAACGCGGATTGTGGCCAACGGCGAAGATACCGTTTTCAACGCCCTGCCTCTATTCCATTCCTTCGGCCTTACGGTTGGGCTTATCATGCCGTTGATGGCCGGTGCGCCGGTCTTCCTTTACCCGTCGCCGCTGCACTACCGAATTGTTCCAGAGCTCGTTTATCAGACGAACGCGACAATCCTTTTCGGCACGGATACCTTCCTCAACGGCTATGCGCGCGTCGCGCATCCTTACGACTTGCGCTCCGTGCGGCTCGTCCTTGCCGGGGCTGAGGCGGTGAAGCAGTCGACCCGCGACCTCTACATGGAGAAATTCGGCGTACGCATTCTCGAAGGGTACGGCGTGACAGAAGCGGCGCCCGTGCTCGCGAGCAATACGCCGATGGCCAACAAACCGGGCACCGTCGGGCGCCTGTCGCCGCTTATGGAGGTGCGGCTCAAGCCAGTTGAGGGAATCGAGGATGGCGGCCGCCTGTTCGTCCGTGGTCCGAATATCATGCTCGGCTACTACCGGGTAGAAAATCCCGGTGTCCTCGAGCCGCCCGAGGATGGATGGCACGACACTGGAGATATCGTGTCCATCGACCCTGATGGATTTGTTTCGCTGAAGGGTCGCGCGAAAAGATTTGCGAAAATTGGCGGCGAGATGGTTTCGCTCGCTGCGGTGGAAGCGCTTGCTGTCGAGCTTTGGCCGAAAGCCGTTTCGGTGGTTGCCGCAATTCCTGATCCGCGTAAAGGCGGGCGCCTTGTCCTTCTGACAACGCAGTCGGACGCTACGCGGGAGGCCTTCCTGCGACATGCCAAAGCCAATGGGGCTTCCGAGTTGATGGTGCCCTCGGTTGTATTTAACGTGCCTAGCGTGCCATTGCTCGGCTCAGGTAAGCCTGATTACGTGGCAGCGCAGAAATTGGCAGAGCAGTTGATTGCCAGTAAAGCAGTGGCTGACAGCGCAGCCGCGTGAAGCTGTCGGGCGCGAGGCACTTCTGGTTGCTGCCGACAATCGCAGAAATAGCAATCGAAACTTGGTGAGCGGCCTATTCGTCCTTCACGAGGACCGGGCTGTCTGTCCCGTGTTCGAGAAAGTTTGCAACCGCAGTGGCCATGACCGGCGCAAAAAGAAATCCGTGCCGATACGCGCCATTTACAAAAATCCGCCGACCACGAACGATCGCGCGCGGAATGTTGTCCGGAAACGATGGGCGCACGCCGGCTCCGAGTTCCTCGATCGAGGCCTCTGCGAAACCTGGATGGAGAGCATAGGCGAGCCCCAGCA
>QGVC01000079.1 GCA_003242645.1 Pseudomonadota bacterium | reverse complement strand
CGCCTGCTCCAGCCGATCATCGCCCCAGAACAGCTCGCCATCCTCCGTGATGAAGCTCGGCGCACCGAAGATGCCTCGGGACTGGGCTTCCGCCGTCTGATCCTTAAGACGTTGGCTGATCGCAGGGTCTTCGGCGCGCGCCATCAGCGATGCAGCGTCTAGACCTAGTCCGGCCAACGCTTTCTCGAGCACCGCCGGCTGTGCAATGTCCTCTCCCCGCCCAAACTCGGCTTCGAAGATCGCTTTGGTGACCGGCTCGATCCAGCCTTCATCGGCGCCAATCAAAGCGAGCCGCGCTGCCTTCAGCCCGTTCGCCGGGAACGTCGGAGGCATGACGAATGGAAGACCACGGCTCGCGGTAATCCGCTGCATGTCGCGGATCATGTAGCGTCCTTTCGCCGGGTAAAGATTGAATGGTGAGGTATCCCAGCCCTGCGCCTTGAAAATCGGCCCCAGAAGAAAAGGCTTCCAGATGACCTCGACACCGGCCTGCTGGGCCAAGTCTGAGATGCGCATGACGGAGAGATACGAGTAATTCGAGGCGAACTCGTACCAGAACTCTAAACGGGGCATGGGAAAGACCTCTCGAGCAACGTAGGAGCTCAAACCTACCACGGCCAATCGGAACTGAGACAAATAGGGCAGACCAGCCTCGTAGGAGGCCCCTTGGCCGCTGGCGGATCGCGCGCCTATAGTGCGCCGCCCCTTTCTTACGACATGAGCAGGACACACGATGGCTGCGAAGACCGGCGGAGAGAAGATCAAGAAGGTTGTGCTTGCCTATTCAGGCGGCCTCGACACCTCGATCATCCTCAAGTGGCTGCAGGAAACCTACGGCTGCGAGGTGGTCACGTTCACAGCCGATCTCGGCCAGGGTGAAGAACTCGAACCCGCCCGCCGCAAGGCGGAGATGCTCGGCATCAAGCCCGAAAACATTTTCATCGAGGACCTGCGGGAAGAGTTCGTTCGCGACTACGTATTCCCCATGTTCCGCGCCAACGCGGTTTATGAGGGGGTTTACCTGCTCGGCACCTCGATCGCGCGCCCGCTGATCGCTAAGAAGCAGATCGAAATTGCGCGCAAGACCGGCGCCGATGCCGTCTGCCACGGCGCGACCGGCAAGGGCAACGACCAGGTGCGCTTCGAGCTCAGCTACTACGCGCTGGAGCCCAACATCCGCATCATCGCGCCCTGGCGCGAGTGGAGCTTCAAGGGCCGCGCCGAGCTGCTGGACTTCGCCCGCAAGCACCAGATCCCCATCGCTAAGGACAAGGAAGGCGAGGCGCCGTTCTCCGTCGATGCCAATCTGCTCCACTCGTCTTCAGAAGGAAAAGTGCTGGAAGATCCGGCCATCGAGCCGCCGTCCATCGTCTACCAGCGCACGATCGACCCCGAGCAGGCGCCGGACAAGCCGACCATCATCACCATCGGCTTCGAGCGCGGCGATGCCGTGAGCCTCAACGGCGAGCGCTTGTCGCCGGCCACGCTGCTGGCGCGCCTCAACGACCTCGGTCGTGAGAACGGGATTGGACGCGTCGATCTCGTCGAGAACCGGTTCGTCGGCATGAAGTCGCGCGGCGTCTACGAGACACCAGGCGGCACCATCCTGCTCGCTGCGCACCGGGCCATCGAGTCGATCACGCTCGACCGCGGCGCCGCGCACCTCAAGGACGAGCTGATGCCGCGTTACGCCGAGCTGATCTACAACGGCTTCTGGTTCAGCCCCGAGCGCGAGATGCTCCAGGCGCTCATCGACAAGAGCCAGGAGCACGTCGAAGGTGAGGTGCGGCTGAAGCTCTACAAGGGCAACGTCATCGTCATCGGCCGGACGAGCCCGAAGTCACTTTACAACCCGACGCTCGTCACTTTCGAGGACGACCGCGGCGCCTACGACCAGAAGGACGCCGAAGGCTTCATCCGGCTCAACGCGCTGCGGCTCCGGACGCTCGCGATGCGGGCCAGATCCATGCAGTGAAGGCCGCTGCTGCGGTGCTGGAATACGGCGACAGTCGAAGACGGAGCAGTGGCTGAGGAAGCGATAGAGGGAGCGCGCTACTTGCGCTCCCACTCATCCTTCACTTCCATGCACTTTTTCGTGATGAAGTTGTTGATGTCCTCGACGACCATGCTGTCGAGGACATTGAAGGTGTTGTCCGTGGCGGTTGCCGTCCACATGGCACCCTTCACGAGCGTGGGTGCCTCGATCTCACCCCAGTTGAGCACCGCCTTGGTCGCTTTACCGTTTTCGAAGGTCACCTTTGGCTGGAATTCGAACTTGATCTCAGCCGGCCCCTCCTCGCGCTCGACCTTGCAAGAGACCTGATGCTTTTCGAGCTGGGCCTCGTGCTTCGGCTCACTCATCGCCTTGATGAGCATATCCCGCTTCAGCCTTATGTCTGACACACACTGCACGCGGCCCCATGGCCAGGAGACCTTGGCCTTGGACACGATCTTCTGCAGATGCTCCTTCCGCCAGGTCTTTACGATGTGGCAAGCGATGTCGCCGCCGTTCGGATCGCGGTTGTAGAACGCGTCGCAGATGGCCACCTTGCAAGCCTTCCGGCTCTCACGCTCAGCCTTTTCTTCAGGCGTGAGCTCTACCTCAGCCTCCGCGTTCTTAGCCTCCTCCGCCATGGCTGGAGCTGAGGCGGAAGCCACCATGGCGGCAGCAATGACCCAGCAAAGTGCGCGACGAGCCCTCATCCGATCCCCCTTCTGCGACAGAGCCGTCCCCGCCTATGGCGAGGCTTTCGCGCAGGAATATGACGGGGAGGCCGGAAGATCGCAGCTAAACCTTAGTCCACAAGTCGGGGTTGCTTGAACTCGCCTGGCCGGGCACCATATCTCACTTTGCGTGGACCTGCGGCGCCCGGTAGAACGGGGCCGACTGCTGGCGGGGGCCTATGAGGACCCGCGGACGTTCAACAAGGTCGCTTAGAAAGGGCTTTGAGCATGTCACGCATGTCGCTTTTGTCCAGTCCCATGCTGCTCGGGTTCGAGGAGATCGAGCGGCTTATCGAGCGCGTCGGCAAGGGCGCCAGCGATGGGTATCCGCCTTACAACATCGAGCGCATTGGGAAGGCTGGCGAGCGGGGCGAGTTGCTGCGCATCACTTTGGCAGTAGCCGGTTTCACACGCGATCAGCTTGAGATCACAGTCGAGGACAACCAGCTAACGATCCGCGGTAAGCAGCAGGAGGACAAGGGCCGGGAGTACCTTTACCGAGGCATTGCAGCCCGGCAGTTCCAACGGACCTTTGTCCTCGCGGACGGCATCGAGATCAAAGGCGCGGATCTGAACAACGGTCTTCTGTCCATCGATCTCGTCAGGCACGAGCCGGAGCGGCTGGTGCGACGGATTGAGATCGGTGAGCGCAAATCCGGTGCATGAGCGCTATCAGCACCTGCGTTGGCCAAAGACAGAGAGAATAACTGGGCCGTGGGTGCGGTCGGACGACCAGGCCCGCAGGCGTGATGTGCCTGCCCCGCACCCGAAGGAGTAGCATCATGAGCAAGGTCACACACAAGGCCAAGCGCGCAAGATCACCGCGGAAGCGCGCGAGCATTCCCCAGGTTGCGCCGGTGATGAGCCAGCGCGAACTCGCGCGCCTCGGCGGAGGCGAGATCGCCTACATCAAGGTGTTGACGTCTGAGGAGGCTCAGCGCCTCTATCCGATGATCGAGGGCTTGCCCAGCGGCATGAACCTTTATGCGCTGCACGCGGCCGATGGCACCCCCATCGCGCTAACCGACAGCCGCCAAGCAGCAATTGGCCACGCTCGTGGAGACAAGCTGGAGATTGCCAGCGTCCACTGAGGCCGAACATCTCTGAGAAAGCAGAAGCGCTCCCTCGAGATCGAGCGGAGCGCTCTTTATTTGTTTGCCGTGGTACGCCTACTCATGCTGGTCCAGGGTGGTGTGCCGGCCAGCCTTGGTCGAACCCCGCTTAACCACGATACCGCGCAAACTGGCCCCGCGGCCTATAGGGCTCCAGGTAGGCGGGCACGATCGACTCAATCGTGTGGAGGTGCGGCACGCCAAGGCCCTCCAATGTCCGGCCTTCCTGCTTGGCAGCTGGGCTGACGACGTTGTCCTTCTTGAGCAGGCGCACTTGGTCGAGAGTGATCGGCCGAATGCTGTTCGGCAGCGGCCACGTCAGCAGTGCGAGCAGGCTCGCCAGCCAGAATGGAAGTGGAAGGTAAGGGCGGTCCTGATCGATCCATTCCTGGGTCTTGTCCAGCAGCTCGCGGAAGGTGAAGATCTCCGGGCCGCCGGCCTCGTAGATCGTGCCCGGTTTTCCCGCCCCTTCGACAGCATTGGCTATAGCGCCACCGAGATCGCCCGCATAGACCGGCTGGAAGCGCGTCCGTCCCCCGCCGATCAGTGGCAGGAGCGGCGCGAAGCGAGCCATGGCCGCAAAGCGGTTGAAGAAGTCATCCTCGGGGCCGAAGACGATGGAGGGGCGGATGATGATGGCATCGGGGAACTCCTCCAGGACGGCCTGTTCGGATTCCGCCTTCGTGCGGGCGTAGGCTGACCGGCTCTTCGGATCGGCACCGATAGCCGAAATGTGGATGAAGCGCTTGGCTCCAGCCTCGCGCGCGGCCCTGGCCACGGCACGGGCACCTTGTACGTGCACGGCAGTGAACGTCTGCCTTCCGGTGGGGGTCAGAATGCCGACGGCATTGACTACTGCCGTTGCATCCCTGACCGCGTTGGCGACCGACTCCGGATAGCGCACGTTGGCCTGAACGGCGTGGATCTGCCCGAGCCGGCCCATCGGCTGCAGATGGCCGGCGAGGTCTGGACGCCTCACGGCTGCTCTGATCCGCCACCCGCGGCGGGCCAGCCGTTGAACCGCATAGCGGCCTACGAACCCCGATCCGCCAAACACGGTCACCAGACCGCCGAAGGCGAGGTTTGCCGACATGCCAGTGGATCTCCTGCCATCCGCTGCCCATATATTCTTGAGGGGCAGCAATATACGACCGCCCAGGCCCTGTGAAGTGACGGCCCGCACAATTGACATTGGAAGCGCTCGGCTCTAACTCATGAGCCGCATCGACGTGCCCAGGTGGCGGAATTGGTAGACGCACTAGTTTCAGGTACTAGCGGGGTAACACCCGTGGAGGTTCGAGTCCTCTCCTGGGCACCATCTCGCTAGCCCCACCTTTGACCCTTCTCGCCCAAGTTTGCTGCTCTGAGCCCCTAAGGTCGGAGGCTGTCCTGCCTCGGGAAGCCGCTCCTGTGCCTAGAGCGAGCGGATGCACCCGTTCCGGGAGATCGTAGCCGCGGCTTCCGCAAACCATGCGCAGAGCGATCAGCCCCGCTTTCCCGACATCGATCGCGAAACCAGTTCGTGACCTGCCGCTGTGAATGGTTGGCCACGCTCCGTGACAAGGGATGTCAGGTCACCTGTAGAGCTCTCAGTTCCGGCAGCACCGGAACGGTGACCATGGTTGTGTGCGGTTGCGCACCTTGTATTGGCGCCAAGTTAACCAGTCGTCAAACATATGCTGCCGGCCGAAGAGCCGCTTAAGGGGCTGGTCAGGCAAGAAGGATCACAGGAAGGGCCCTAAGGCTGCGTGCTCCTTCGACCATCTGCGACTGCCATTACCGAGTCGCGCACGAATCACCATCTACCGCCGCGGCAAGTTCAACACTTGCTGAGCGATGATATTGCGCTGGATCTCATTCGTCCCACCATAAATCGTCGGCGGTCTTGCCTTGTAGAATGTGGCAAGAATGTCGATCTCGCTGTTGCCAATCTTCACTGGGCCCCGGATCGCTGCGAACGGTCCAGCCGTTTCGACGATCAGATCGGCTATGCGCTGGAATGTCTCTGTCGCCCAGATTTTCAGATAAGAAACGTCACTTCCGAGAGGTTCGCCACGGATAACGATACCTGCATAATGGTTATAAGCGTCTGCCAAGTGCGCCACGTCCAGTTTCAGAAATGCGTATTTGTCACGAAAGACGGGGTCGTCCCAAGCTCCACAGGCGCGCGCCACATTTTCCAGGATGGTCAGCCCATACTCCGGCATCTTGGGGCTGCCGATATGGATACGCTCGAATCCGAGCAGCGACTTCGCGACCGTCCAGCCGTTGTTCAATCCGCCGACCAGATTGGAAACATGCGTGCGTGCCCCGTCCAAAAAAACTTCGCAGAATTCCTCATGCCCGGCGATGTCACGGATCGGCCGGATGGTGACGCCTTTTTGATTAAGGTCGAGAAGCAAGAAGCTGATGCCTTGCTGCTTCTTGACGTGAGGATCCGTCCGCGCCAACAGGAACATGTGAGTGGCATCCTGGGCCAAAGTTGTCCAAATCTTCTGGCCCGTGATGACGAACTCATCACCTTCTAGGACCGCCGTCGTTTTCAAACTGGCGAGATCAGAACCAGCGTCCGGTTCCGAATAGCCTTGGCACCAGATTTCCTCGCAAGACAATATTTTTGGTAGATATCTTCGACGCTGCTCCTCTGTCCCCCACTTGATCAGGAGAGGGCCAAGCATCAGGATGCCGTGGTCCTGAAAACGCGCTATTCCCCAGCGTTCACACTCCTCATAGAAGATAAGCAACTTTGCCGGCGATAGACCCATGCCGCCGTATTCCACCGGCCAGTTTGGGGCAATCCACCCCTTGGCTGCCATGCGCAAGTACCAATCCTTGTTTTCATGCCAGCGCAGGCGCCGAGGCGGATATCTTAAGTGAGAAGGATAATGTGCTTCGAACTCGTGCCGAATGATCTGGCGGAATTCGTCATTCGACAACGCATTCCAGTCCCGCTCCTGCTGGACACCGTACTGGAAGCTCATGGTCAAGCTCCTTCGCTCAGATCTGCATAGCGACGGCGATGCCAGGCAGCGTTGCCGAGACTGGCGGCAAGCCGAGCCGTACGGTTGACGTAGAGTCCGAGGTCATATTCATCGGTAAAACCGATCGCACCGTGCAGCTGAATCGCCTGCGTAGTGATCAGCGTAGCAGCATACGCGGCTCTGGCTTTGGCGCTCGAAGCGGCCAACGCAAGCTTGCGGCCAGTCACCCCTTGACCAGCTGCGCGAATTGCAGCAGCCGTCGCGTGCCGGGCGAGCTCTTGCTGAATAAAGAGGTCGACGCAGCGATGCTGCAATGCTTGAAAGCTGCCGATAGGAACCCCGAATTGATGACGCGTCCGCAGATAGTCGAGCGTCATTGAAAACGCTCGCTGCATTAAGCCGCATAACTCCGCGCTCTGAGCGATAACCGCACAATTCAACGCGTCACCGACAACAAGCCCGACATCTTCTCCCTCCATGAGAATTGCAGAACGAGGTAATCGTAAGCCGGAGAGCGTAAGCTGAGCGGTGAAGACACCGTCAGGGCCCGATTCTAGCACTCGGTGAGCGGCAACGAGCTCCCGAGGAACTGACGCTAGTAGCAAGCCTTCCGGACTACGAGCCAGCAGAATGAATGCGTCCGGATCTGCCGGCGTTACGAAACGGCATCGACCTGACAGCGAGATGCCGTCGCTCAACTTCGTTGCCCTGATTTCTGTATCGACTGGATTCAGCGAACCATTGGGCGATTGCCAAGCGAACGAAACGATCCTGTCTCCGGCCAGCAAAGGCGGTAATTGTTCATTCCTCATTTGCCGATCAGTCATGCGAGCCAGGAGCGCTGGCACGAGGACGCCCGCCATGACAAATGGCTCCGGGGCGCAGGACATACCCAGTTGTTCGGCGACGGTGGCAGCCGCTTCCAAGCCAAGGCCAAGGCCGCCATCTTCTTCCGGTATCAAGATGGAAAACCAGCCCTGCTCCGCCATCCGCCTCCAGACACTTCGATCGAAATCTGGGGTCTGTCCGCGCACACGGCGAATTCGGTCGCCGTCAAATGGCACCGTCCGGGCGACGGTCTCACGCAACAAAGCGAGCGTTTCGTTTCCCTCGTTCATGGAGTTTAGCTTGCCCTCGTGACGATCGCCGCCGCAGTTTCCATTGGAACCGGGCGCTCAGACAAGAGAAGGTCGGCAACGCGTTCTTCCTGCTCACCTGCCGAAACGGCAAAGGGATCGTGACCTGTCAGTCGATGGTTGAGTACCAGTAAGGACAAGAGAAGCCGCCGCGCATCACCGCGGATGGCATGAATGTGTGCAGCTTCCCAAGCGAACATCACCGCACTGGTGACATGATAAAGCATGCTAGTTGCCCGTCTGGCGTCGGCCTCGAGATCGCTTCTGTCAGCGACGTGGCGGACAAATCCGATTGCCTTATCGACCAAAAATTTCAGGCGATCCCGATAACTGTCGGGAACGCCTTCTGCTTCTCTCAAACGACTGTGGAGATCGTCGGCCAGCGCCGACTCGGCCCCGTGCCGACCAATTGCGCGACGAACGGCATCTAGCGCTACGATGTTCCCAGTTCCTTCCCAGATCGAACCGAGATGTGCGTCCCGAAGCAGGCGCGGGGTGACAAATTCCTCGATGTAACCTATACCCCCGCGCAACTCCATGGCGTCGCCGCAGACCTTTCTCGCATCGCGAGTCGCCCGGTACTTGAGAACCGGCGTCAGTATCCGTACCAATGCTGCCGCTGCCTGGCTACGACCCTGCTCGGCGTGATCCAACGCGTTGGCAGTTGCAAAACACAGCGACAGCGCCTGCTCCAGCGGAAGCATCATTTTCAGTAACTGACGCCGCGCCAATGGGTGATCGATAATGCGGCGCCCGAAAACCACACGATTTCGAGCCACCGTTAGCGAGTCGTGGAGCGCGCGACGCATAAGTGCGGCGGACTTCACCCCGTTCGACAGCCGCGACCAATTCACCATCTCCGCCATTTGCACAAAGCCGCGGTCGAGCCTGCCGACGGCATACGCCACAGCGCCCTCGAGCTTGATTTCCCCCGACGCCATCGACCGGGTACCGAGCTTATCCTTCAGCCGTACAATCCGATAATGGTTGGGAGAGCCGTCTTCGAGGAAGCGCGGCATCAGAAAAAGGCCTAGCCCGCGAGTGCCTTCCGGTGCTCCTTCCGGGCGCGCCAGAAGCATCGCAATCTTGGCGTCTGCATTCGAACAAAACCATTTTTCACCATAAAGACGCCAGTGATCGCCCTCCGGAACGGCGCGTGTCGTTGACCGACCGACGTCGGAGCCACCCTCCTTTTCGGTCATGAACTGCGCGCCCTGCGTAAGACGAGACATATCCGTGGTGGTAAGCCCATCTAAATAGCGCGCTTTCAGATCCTCGCTGCCGTAACGGTCGAGTAGCATCGCGGCGCCGTCTGTCACGTTGATGGGGCAGCCCAGACCGAACTCAGCCTGATTGAAAAGGTAAGTAAACGCGTGCTTGGCAACTGCGGGATACTTGCGAGGCCACCCGAGAATACCTTCCCGGTGCGACATGGCGTGTATCCCGTAACGTCCGAAGGCCGCTTCCTCTAACTCCCGATAAGCTGGGTGATACTCAATGGTCTGGATGTCGCGACCATATCGATCGCGATGGTGTAAGATCGGCGGATGGCGGTCGGCCAAGCGAGCGCACTCGTCGAGGCGACCTCCTGCTTCGGCCCCTAATGCGACCAAGTGCGGCTCGATATGCCGCCGGATATCGTGATCGAGATAGATATCCAGCAAGGCCGAAAGCGACGGATCAGCTGTGTAGAAGTTTAGGCCCGTCGTATCGGGCGCGATTGCACTGTACGCCTCTTCCATCTCGCTCTCGCTCAACCCGACAAAATCCTCCGCTGGTTTCGGTTTACAACAGCGGTCGCCGTCACAGTAATCAGTCCCAACACACCGCCGAAAAGATCAGTATAAAGTTCAGGGATGAAAAGCGTTATTCCAGCGAAGCCAAGGCACACTCGTGACCAGATCGGTAGAGATCCCACCCACCAGAGATAGCCCTCGAAGGCCGCTGCCAGAAAAACCACCGCAACCGTCGCGGTCAAAGCGGACTGCAGAATGATCTCCCACGGCCCTTTTAGGATTAAAGCCGGCTGTAGGACAAACAGGACTGGCAACAACAGGAGCAGCGAGCCCACTCTTAGAGACTTGAAGCCAACTGCCATGGCATCCGCCTTGGCAATAGATGCGGCAGCGATGGCGGCAAGCGCCACGGGAGGAGTAATGAACGATACGATACCCCAATAAAAGATATATAGATGGGCTGCCATTGGATCGATATTCATCTGCACCAATGCCGGTGCCAGGACGATGGCGAGAAAGATGTAACAGGCCGACGCCGTCATTCCCATTCCGAGAATGAAGCTCGTTATGGCCCCGACGGCGAGCAGCAAAGCAAGGTTGCCACCGGCATACTGTACAAGCTCTCTCGAAAACGAGTTGGCCACGCCGGTTACGGACATAGCTCCAATGATCAATCCTATCCCGGCTAGGAGACAGACGAGCTGTGCCACCGCTTGGCCGACGTCGACGATGAGCTGACAAAAAGCGCGCAAATCAAATCCTAACGCTCGGGCGCGCAGAATGGCAACTCCGAGCAAAAACAGAGAAACCCAGAAGGGAGCTTCGCTCTCCACGCGCCAAACAAGCAACAATACGGTAAGCCCAACGAGCGCGAGAATGTAATACCAGCCCGAAACCAAAGTTGAAAAAATGGGCGGCGTCTCCTTGCGATCAACACCTCTTAGATTGTTCCGTGCCGCATAAAAATCTGTCTGAAGCACCAATGCAAGGTAAAACAGAATCGCTGGCAGGAATGCAGCTTTCACAACTTCTGCATAGGGAACATTCAAGAAGTTCGCCATGATAAAGGCGGCAGCCCCCATGACTGGCGGCATCAGGCATCCACCCGTCGACGCGCAGGCTTCAACGGCACCCGCGTACGTCGCCGGGTAACCGCATCGTTTCATCGTGGGGATCGTCAGGGATCCCGTCGTCAATACGTTGGAGGTTGGACTGCCCGAGAGCATTCCAAACAAGCCTGAAGAAACGACAGCCACTTTGGCAGGCCCGCCTCGCGCCGAGCCCATCACCGCAGAAGCGAAATCCATGAAAAATTTGCCGCCACCCGTATTGGCCAGCACCACTCCAAAAACAATGAACCCGATTAAGGTGTCGGCTACGACCTGCATTGGGATGCCGATAATGCTTTCAAGCCCATAAGTGTGCTCGCGCACCGCCTGGCCAAGATCGAGCTGTACGCCCCACAGAAAACCGGGCATATAATCCGCATAGAGGGGATAGGTCGCGAAAATGATACAGAATATGAATAGGATAATTTCTCCGGTGCGACGCAGCGCTTCGAGCGCCAGCAACACATAGAGCCCGGCGACTAACGTGCCTTCGAATGGCGCCTCAAGATTCCATCCGCGATCAATGATAAACTGTGCGCGACTGGCTATCCAGAACGATGAGCAGGTTACAAGGCCAACTAACAGCCAGTCGTACCAACGGACGGCTCCGTCGCCTTTGCGCGCCGGAAAAGCAAGATAACCAACGCCAACGAAAAAGCCGATGATCAAATAATAGTAAGCGGTGCTAACCGGGCGAAATCCAGCCAATCCCAGGTTGAAAATCTGGTTAACGGAAATCGTGAGGCCAACCACAGTCAGCACAAACGCAACCCAGAACGCAGCTCCCTTCAAGCGCACTGAACGAGCTTCAGGATCTTCAACAGAATGTTTGGGCGCATCAGCGGCTGCGTTCGGGGATGTCGTCATTAGAGATTTCACCCGGAGCTAATCGCGCAAGGGACATATGGGAGCCCTCACTCGGCCCAAATATCCCGGAAATTAGAGCGACTTCAGCGCCTCAGCTCGTTGCTTTTCCCAGATCTTCTGCAAGCTTTCCGGGTCCGCCTTCTTGGCGGCCTCTGTCGCCATCATCTCTTTCCAAGCCGCTTGCAAAGTCGAATGGCGCTTCAAAGTCCGATCCTGCCACTCCTGATGCTCAGGCTTCCAGATACCAGCTTCCCTCAAATAGCGGATAGCCCCCTCGTGGAAGGCTGCGTCCATCGGGGGCGTGCCTGCTTTCGCGGCCTCCCAGCGCACCATGATCAGATTTT
>QGVC01000449.1 GCA_003242645.1 Pseudomonadota bacterium | reverse complement strand
AAAGCTCCATCGGTGTTCCCACCTGCTGCACCGTTCCGTCGTTCATCACGGCGATGCGATCGCAGATCGAGTTCGCCTCCTCCTGGTCGTGGGTCACGAAGATCGTCGTCAGGCCAAGCCGCTGCTGCAGATCGCGCAGCTCGCGCCGCACTTGCAGACGTAGCTTCGCGTCGAGGTTCGACAGCGGCTCGTCGAGCAGAAGCACCTTGGGCCGGACGGCAAGCGTCCGCGCCAGCGCGACCCGCTGCTGCTGGCCGCCGGAGAGTTGCGAGGGACGCCTGTCGGCGAGGTCGGTGAGCCCGACGAGCTCCAGGGCTTCGGCGACGCGCTTCTCGATCTCCTTGTGCGGAAGACGGCGTTCCTCTAGGCCGAAGGCGACATTGCGCCAAACGGTCATGTGTGGCCACAGGGCGTAAGATTGGAAGACCATTCCGACGTCGCGCTTCCATGGCGGCAATCGCGAGATGTCCTCACCGCCGACGAGGACCCGGCCGTTGGCGGCCTGGTTGAAGCCCGCGATAAGGCGCAACAGGGTTGTCTTTCCGCAGCCCGATGGGCCGAGAAACGCGAAGAACTCGCCGGGCGCGATATCAAGGTTCACGTTCTTCAGCACATGGTTGGAGCCATAGGAGACATCGACGTTCTCTATCCGAACGCCGACCGGCGCGATTGCGGTGTCGTGGTTCCAGGTTGCCGGGTTCATCCGCTGCATGTCCAAGTGCCAGTTTGCCGTCAGCGACCGCTCACCGCTCGTTGCCCTCGCTCGATGATGATGTGAGAGAGAATGGTGCACAGGGCCACCAGGACCACGGCAATGACGCCAAGAGCTGCACCTGGTCCGCGACCCGCCGCCGACTGCATGAAGACGTAAAGACCATAGGCGAGTGGCGCGTCCGCATCCGATTGCACCAGCATGAGCGTGGCCGATAATTCGACGGCAGCAGTCGCGAAGCTGGAGATGAACCCGGCGAGGATGCCACCCATCATCAGTGGCACGACGATCCGGCGAACCGTTCGCCATTTCGTTGCGCCGAGGTTCTCTGCAGCTTCCTCCAGCGAATGGGAGATCTGCTGGAGAGCGGCATAGCAGGCTCGCAGCGCGTACGGCAGCCGTCGGATCGCCAGGGCAATGACGATCATGATCCACAGCGTTGCCAGGGGGCGGCCATCCGGGAGCTGAACGCCGTAGAACGTGCGGAGATATCCGATGCCGAGCACCACTCCGGGCACCGCCAGCGCTGCGGAGGCGGCCCAGTCGAGCCACTCGCGTCCAAATAGTCGGGTGCGCAGCACGATGTAGGCGATCGCCACACCAAGAACGACGTCGATCAATCCGGCCAACGAGGCGTAAAGGAGCGTGTTCTTCACGTAGATGAAGCTCTCGCCGAAGACGCGGCCGTAGTGAGCCAGCGTGAATCCGTCAGGCAGTGGGCTGAACGACCAGATGGTCGCGAATGAAAGGAGCAGCAGCCCGATGTGCGGGGCGAGCACGAGGAGCAGAATCAAAAGGACAACGGCGTAGGCAGCCACATTTCCCCATAGCCCCATCTTGCGCTTGGCCAGCCCACCGCCGCCGCGCTGCGCCGTCGCGTAGTCCCGGCCCCGCATGGCGGCCGCGGACGCCCACATCGCAAGAATCGATACGATGATGAGGACCACGGAGATCACATAGCCCATCGGGTCGGCAATGCCGATCGCGGTCACGCGCAGGTAGGCTTGCGGCGCCAGCATGTCCTTGACGTTGAGAAGCAGCGGCGTGGCGAGGTCGTCGAAAACCTTGACGAAGACGAGCGACGCCCCCGCGAGATAGCCCGGCAGCGCGAGCGGAAAGATGACACGGCGGAACAGCCGGAACCCGGAGCATCCGAGGTTCTGCGCCGCCTCCTCCATGGAGCGGTCGATATTGCGCAGCGCAGCTGAGACGTTGACCAGGATGAACGGGAAGTAGTGCACCGCCTGGACGAAAATGACGCCGTTGAGCCCCTCCATGAAGGGGATCTTGAAGCCGAACCAGTCATCGAGGAGCAGATTGACTGTGCCGTTGCGCCCGAAGAGAAGCTGCATCGCAACCGCGCCCACAAAGGGGGGCATGATGAGCGGGATGAAGCCAAGCGTCTGAATTATGATTGCCCCGCGAAACTCGAAGCGCGTCGTAAGCGTCGCCAGAGGCAGGGCGAAGAGCGAGGCCAGCACCACGGCCATCGCCGACACGTAGATCGAGTTCCAGAACGATCGGACGAAAAGGTCCGTGCGCACGAAGTCGACAAAGTTGACGAGCGTGAAGGCCCCCGTGCCCTTCTCGGTAAAAGCGACGTAGATGACCGTCGCGACAGGTATGACGAGGAAAAGGAGGAGGATGACGGCGATCAGCGCCGCGACAAAAAGCTGACCCGGCCAAACCGAAAGGAAGCCTTCCCGGCGAGGCAGCACCAACGCCATCGTCATTTCCCTGCGATGGAACCGAGGAGGCCCCGCCAATCGGAGCCTCCTCAATTATATCAGCGGGCGAGCTTCAAAGCCTGCTCGGCCTTCGCCTGCGCTTGGGCATAGCGCTCCCTGGCGAACGCGGCCCACTGCTGCTCGAGCTCAGCCTGGCGCGCGCCCTTCTGCTTGCCACCACTGAACGCGCCTGCGATCTCCGGCGAGGATGCTTGCTCCTCGGTGATCGGCATTGCGGCGATGAGGTCACGCGCTTCCTTCACCAGGGCGCGCGCTTCCGCGTTGTCCTTCTTGGCGAGCGCCGCCTCCGCCTCGTGCACCGCCTTGGTCGCATTCTTGAGGTTGTCGAGCTGGAACGTGATGAGTTGATCGAACAGCGCATCGACAACCGCCGTACGCTTCTCGGAGATGTTCACGTCAAACTTGACGCGTGCTCCCAGCGAGGGGTCCTTGAACGGGTTGGGGTAGTCGGCGGGTGCCTTCTCATAAACGGCCGGGT
>QGVC01000448.1 GCA_003242645.1 Pseudomonadota bacterium | reverse complement strand
ACGGTCATTCAAGACATTGCTCAAAACGTTGCGGGTGATGCGGCTATCGTCGAAAGCATCACCAAGCCGGGAGCTGAAATTCACGATTATCAACCCACACCGCTCGATGTGGTGAAAGCTCAATCCGCGGACCTCGTTTTGTGGAACGGCCTGAATCTTGAGCGCTGGTTTTCGCGCTTCTTCGAGAACGTCAAGGATGTGCCGAGCGTTGTCATCTCGGAAGGCATCGAGCCAATACCCATCAGGGAGGGGCCGTACACCGGCAATCCCAATCCGCATGCCTGGATGTCGCCGAGCAACGCGCTGATCTACGTAGAGAACATCCGCAAGGCGCTTTCCGAGCACGACCCCGCCAATGCGGAAATCTACAAAAAGAACGCTGAGGCTTATTCCGCGAAAATCAGAGCCATCGACGAGCCGCTGCGCAAGCGTCTGGCCGCCATTCCCGAGGAGAAGCGCTGGTTGGTGACGAGCGAGGGCGCGTTCAGCTATCTCGCGCGCGATTACGGCCTGCGCGAGCTTTATCTCTGGCCCATTAACGCCGACGCGCAGGGCACGCCGCAGCAAGTCCGCCGGGTCATTGATCTCGTGCGCAAATACGAAATTCCCGTCGTTTTCAGTGAAAGCACGGTTTCCGACAAGCCGGCGCGCCAGGTCGCGCGCGAGACGGGCGCTCGCTATGGCGGCGTGCTTTACGTCGACTCGCTGAGCGACGAACGCGGGCCCGTGCCGACCTATCTGAAGCTTCTCGAAGTTACAGTGGACACCATCGCCAAAGGCTTCGGGCTGTGATGGTCAGGCGAGGCCACATCTTACGAGCAGTCATTCCGGTACTTGTTGCCGGGATGCATCGTGCGGGCGAGCTGCGGCCCGAGCGGAAGGCACGGGATGACGACCAAAGAGTTTCCATTTGGATCCAAAGGAACGGGACCGATGCTGGCTCCCTCGCAAATCGAACGTGAACAAGTCCATACGCAACCCAGGATCGAAGTCAGCGGGCTGACGGTCGTCTATCCCAACGGCACCACGGCGCTCGACAACGTCAGCTTCACACTTGGCCCCGGCACGATCTGCGGCCTCGCCGGTCCAAACGGCAGCGGCAAGTCCACGCTCTTCAAGGCCCTTATGGGATTCGTCCGTCCCACACGGGGGAAGGTGCTCATCAGCGGCGTGCCGGTACGGCAGGCGCTTAAGCGCCGGATCGTCGCTTACGTCCCGCAGAACGAGGAGGTCGACTGGAATTTCCCCGTGCTCGTCGAGGATGTGGTGATGATGGGCCGCTACGGGCACATGAACATCCTGCGCATTCCGTCCCCAGAGGATCATCGCCAGGTCGACATCGCCCTTGAGCGCGTCGGCATGAGCCACCTCCGCAAGCGCCAGATCGGTGAACTGAGCGGTGGTCAGCGCAAGCGCGTTTTTCTGGCCCGCGCATTGGCGCAGGGCGCCAGCATCATCCTGCTCGATGAGCCGTTCACTGGCGTCGACGTGAAGACTGAAACGGCCATCGTCGGCCTGCTCCGCGAGCTCAGAAGCTCGGGCCACCTGATCCTCGTCTCCACGCACAACCTTGGCAGCGTGCCGGATTTCTGCGACCAGGTCGTGCTGCTCAACCGCACCGTAATGGCGGCCGGGCCCACGAGGGAGACGTTCACACAGGCCAATCTCGAGCGGACCTTTGGAGGCGTGCTGCGGCACTTCCAGCTCGCCCCGTCAGAGCTGCACGAGGATGACGACCGCCGCGGCGTGACCGTGCTGACCGACGATGAGCGCCCGGTCGTGTTCTACGGAGAGCGCGGAGAGGAACAGATCTCCTCGGATGCGCGAAAATCCGGCGGTCGCCCATGAGTGAGCTGCTGGTCCCATTCGAATACGGCTACATGCTGCGCGCCATGTGGGTCAGCGCGCTGGTCTGCGGGCTCTGCGCTTTCCTTTCCGCATATCTGATGTTGAAGGGCTGGTCGCTGATGGGCGACGCGTTGGGCCATTCCGTGGTCCCTGGGGTGGCGATCGCCTACATCCTGCAGCTTCCCTACGCAGCGGGCGCGTTCTTTGCCGGCATCATCGCCGCGTTCGGCATTTGGGGCATCGGCCAGGTCTCTCGCCTCAAGCAGGATGCCGTCATCGGCGTCGTGTTCACAGCGTTCTTCGCCGCGGGGCTATTCATCGTCTCGCTTCATCCAATTCCGATCAGCGTTCAGACGATCGTGCTCGGCAACATCCTCGGCATCGCCGACGAGGATGCGGCGCAGGTGGTCGTCGTCGCCATTGTTGCGTTCGCGATCCTGCTGGTAGTCTGGAAGGACCTTATGCTCGTCTTCTTCGACGAGAGCCATGCGCGCGCCATCGGCCTCAACCCGAACGCTTTGAAAGTGCTGTTCTTTGCACTACTCAGCGCATCCGTTGTGACGGCGTTGCAGGCGGTGGGAGCGGCGCTCGTTGTCGCTACGGTGATCACGCCGGGTGCGACGGCCTACCTGCTGACCGACCGATTCGGCCGCCTGCTCGCGCTCAGCGTTGCCATCGGAGCCTCGACCGGTTTCGTTGGCGCTTACATCAGCTATTTCCTTGACGGAGCCACCGGCGGCGTCATCGTCACGCTGCAGACGCTGCTCTTCCTGATGGCATTCTATCTCGCACCGAAGCACGGCGTGCTGGCCACACGGCGAAGGGCGCGGGCCGCAGGGCAGGGAGAGGTCCTCCACCCATGATCGAGGCCGTTTGGAATTTCGTCGCGCTGCCGCTCTCATTCCCCTTCATGCAGCGGGCGCTGATCGTCGCGGTTCTCGTCGGCGCGGTGTCGGCTGTGCTTTCCTGCTATCTCGTGCTCAAGGGCTGGTCGCTGATGGGTGATGCCATCTCGCACGCCGTCCTTCCTGGCGTGGTTCTGGCCTACGCCCTTGGCCTGCCGCTGTCTCTTGGCGCCTTCGCAGCCGGC
>QGVC01000078.1 GCA_003242645.1 Pseudomonadota bacterium | reverse complement strand
TTGCCTTTTCCGGACAAAATTGCGCCCCCTCCCCCCGCATCGCCTCAATGCCTTCCGCCACGAGGCGCATTGCATCCCGGTTGCGCATCGGCGCAAGTGCCCGGAAGAACAACGCAAGCCGGAGCGCGCCATCCTCGTCAATGTCGGCCCTTACGCCGTCCACTGGCATGAGATCAAGCCGCACACCGACTTGTTTCAGGTGCCGCGAGATGCGACTTTCAAGCAATTCTAGGTTGCGCCCTCGTAAGCCAGCAATGCGGACAGGTGCAGTGATATGGGGCGTCGCTGGCGACCGCTTCTGCCACAACTCAACTTGCACATCGCCCGGGCCGAAGCGTTTAGCGCGCACCTCATACGCCGGCCGTGCCAACCTGGCCACCGGTGTGGAAGAGGATTTTCGACGCGCTTTCATGAGGCAATCTCCACGGACACTTCGACATATGCTGCAGCCCCAGCGAACCGGCTGAGCGGATCCACCAGTCTGTCGGTCGCCTCAGCGAGCGGAAGCCCATCGGGAAAGGCAAAGTCAAGCCGAGTTCCTAGATCACTCTCGGCAGCCGCCCTTAGCTGAGGCTCCAGGAACTCACGCAGAGGGCCAGCCTCTTGCGGAGAACCTTCGTAGGTTAGCTCAAGTTTGGAGCCTTGCGCCGTGCAAAGGGCGCATGTCCACGTCAATTTCTTCTCTGCACCAGAAATTCTAGCCGCGACCGGCACCAGCTTCAAACCGTCACCAGCCTCGAACACTCGGATCGAGAGCCGGTGGACCTTATCAAAGCCGGCGGAACGTACTTTCTGGAGGACGTCATTCAGAGCCTGCTTCAGGACGCCTTCAGCTGTGAAAGTCCGGCCACCACGGATCGGAGGGGTTGGCCCCTCTTCGACATTGCCAGGTAGCGTTGTAGGCTGCTCGCCCCACATCGGAGGTGAGTCCGTGCCCCCCGCAGGGCTCATGGGAGTTGGAGACGACGACGCTGATTGACGCGGCCAGAGCCCTTTCTGCTTTGCGAACTCGATGGTGTAGACGAACGCGTCCTCCGCCACGACGATCGCGGGTATCGGATCACCCTGACCGGCAAGAAGATCACCCCGCTTGTAAACAAAAATGCCGTCCTCGATGCCTTTTTGAATGCTCCGCGTGAAGATTCCCTCCGACAGCAGGATCGGAAGTGCTGGATCACGCCGGTATTCTTCACGCAGCGCGGCGGTGGAAATTTGCCCCTTCTTTAGCGGCGTGCGGTCCCGGATGAACGACGGCGCATCTGGTAAATCGCCCTCTACCTTTACCTTTCGCTGATCCTGCAGGCGTGCCTGGACAGCGCGCTGGCCGGAGCCGGGCTGCTCGGAAGCACGTTGGAAGTCCATCGCCGCGTGCCCGAGACTGCTGCCGCCGAGTCCGCCTCTCGTCGGATAGAGAAGGTGCCGATAGCATTGCTGCACCGCAATGGCGAGCTCCGTCGAGGACTTGCTTTCGAGCTCCTGGACCCGTGCTTTCTGGTGGTCGGCCAAGTCTTTGAGACGTGCCGGCTGCTTCAGCTCCTGCAGCGCCAGCCGTCGCTTGGCCGCACGCTGCATCTCCTCAATGCGTGTCTCGTCGGCGAGTACAAAGACCAAGCTGTTCTTAAGTTGGCGGAACGCTCCGCCTTCCGCTCCCTTACGCTCGTACATGCGAGCGACCAGCTCTGGGACCTCCTGCAACTCGCCAGAGATAGACAAGGCCTCATAGTTGATGAGTGCAAGTCGCGGTCTGCCATCCCCCACATCATCGGGAATATCCCACGGCCCGGCCGGGAACGGGATCAAGTCGAACAGCTTGCCGTCGAAAATCCGCCGGGCTTCATCGCGCAACAGCTCGGTCACCTCCGTCGGATCGATCTGCGCCTCCTCGCGCGCGATGATTTGTGTGAGGTTGGCTTCCTCTACAAAGCGCAATGGGACGCCAGGACGGTCGTCCAGATAAGCTGAAGCTGCCTGAAACTTTGTGCGCGCATCGTCGATGAAGGTCAGGTCGGCTGCCGGCGAAAGTAGTGAGTAGCGGAGGTGACTAGCCGTAGTGCCCTTTAGATCATTGTGGAAAGCCAAGCTGTGTAAAAAAACTGCTCTAGCCACATAGGTCGCATATGGCAAAAGACCTTTGTAGAACTTGGCATCGAGCTCCGCCGCGAGCGCTGGGTTCTCCCGTGTTCCGGCGATATCGTTCCTAATCGCTGGAGCGAAGGCATCTTGTTGGAGTCGCGTTGTGAACTCGCGTCGGATTGCTTCATCACCCAAGTCGATGTGATGCAGATGGATGGCGTGTGCGTCTTTTGGGCGATTTGCCCACACGGATGCCACGGTGCGTCCGAGAACGCGCAGTAGGCCGCGGACGCGCTGGAAGCCATTCAGAGTTGCGGTTTTTCCCAATAGAGTGTCGAGCACATCCGGGTGGAAGGGGTAGGTCGAGGCGAACTCCTCCACAGTGGTCGGCCGGCGAGCCTCATCGGAGAGGTGGTCGGCATTGGCACTCCAGAGCTTTCGGTAAGCGTCGATGACGGCCGCCGCTTTACTATCGTTTACCTCACTGAACAGGCGGCGCCGCAGAACCTTGGCGGTCTCATCGTCCTTCGTAGGGTTAAGGATAGTCGCCTTCCTTCCTGAGATGCTCTCCAGCTCGGCCATGGCGCGGGCGATGAACTGGTTTTCAGCAGCGAAAGCATCACTACTCTCACCGTCCGGTCGCAGTGCTAGCGTGTAAACAACCGCTGCTCGTGGCGTTTCCTCGACCGCGCTGAGCAGTGCTTTCAGAAACGCTGCGAGCTGGTCGCGCGCCCCGGTCATGTGTTTGACACGGCGTAGGTATTCGCCGAGCTCATCGAGCACGATCAGTAGTGGTCCATCACCAAACAGCTCGCGAAAGGTATCCTTGCCCGGTGCGATGTGCTGTTCGTCGGAGCGTGCGACGAGACTATATCCTTCGGCCCCGTTCAATTGGACGGCGATCTCACCCCAAGGTGTATACGCTCGCAAGCCGTTACCCATCGGTCGGCCGTTAGCTGGGTCTGCTCCCTCGCCGTCGAACGCAGCAATACGCACCTTCGTTCTTGGGACCAGGTCCGGGTCGAGAAATTCGCTGACATTGGCTACACCGGTCATGCCGCGCGCTGCATGTACGAGTGCTATCAGTCCGTGTGTCTTTCCACCACCGTAGGAGGTGTCGAGCCGGAAAACTGCTGAGCTGGGTTTACCCGACAGCCTGCTGCACACACTCGCGAGCAGTTCCTTCAAGCCGGACGTTGGATAGGTGTTCGCAAAGAAGCGTGCTGGATCACGGTATTCGGTTGCCCCCGAGCCACCAAGCACGGACGACAACGAAGCAGCGTACTCGGAGTCCGCAACCGACCCGTCCAGCACGTCGGAGCGTGGCTCACAAATGTCGAAAATCGAAAGTGTCATCACTCCACCCCATCCCGCCACCTTTCACTCGCGGTCGCAATATGACCAAACAAGGCGGTCGGACGCAATCGGGGGGACAAACTGCCTCGCGAGCACGTACGTCGTGCACGCGCTCAGATTCGTTACACGTTTTCAGCTATTCGAGACCCCATTCTTGCAAGGGATCAAATTGAGCCAACTAGTTTGGATGCGGCGCCCACTCTCGTTTGGCCCCTCGTAACAATGCTACCACGCCATGAGGGTATCCCACGTCTGTTGCTCAGCCCTGAGTTTGGCAGCCCGAGTCAGCTGAATAAAATCGCGAACACGTCGCCGGAGCTGCTGAGACTCAAGGTGTTTCAGTTTACTTAGTCGGTATTGGCGTGGCTGCCGATCCATCAGCTGTTCGAAGGTCTTGCTCAGCTCTGAGCATATAGTTTTCGACTCATCGTAGGTTACTTTCTTGCTGAGCTCTACCAGTGCGAGCTTGGTCATCGCCTGTGCGATTTGCTCATGTACATAGTCGTCCGTGCTCCGATAGGTTTCCGTTAACTCATTCGCTATCGACCGGATGAGAACTTCCTCGCCTTTGTGGCTTGCCTTTGAGAGCTCGGTTCTCATTTCTGAATCCAGGCCCAGATGAAAGACAGCGTGGCTCCATTCATGGAGGCGCACGACGTACTTAAGTCGTTCAGGCATTGTGCCGATTCGCGTGGCGGCGTACTCGATACCCTTGTTGTAGATCGTGATTTTCGTCGTGTCGGCATCGTAGCGACCGAGTAGCCCATCTATTGTCCATTTCTCTTTCCGGTTGCCCCAGTGCGGCGGCTCTTCGTCCGAGAATTGCTCTGTCGGCGACGGCGAGTCCGGAAAAAAGAGTTCCGCCGCTGCGCAGACAAGCTCATGCGGTGGCCGGCACACTTCAGACAGAATATCAAGCGTGTTTGCCATTTTTGGCCCGATGACAATTGCGACGATAAGATTCACGCCGGTAGGCTAGGAAGATGTCAAGGGCGTAGGATCAAGGGAGCGCATGGTAGGAGAGGGCGGGAATTCTTTTAGGGCGCGTAGCCGTCCCCAGCTCCGGTGATTCGGCCATCGTCAAATTGATTGATCTCGTTCGCCTTGCCCAAAAGCGCTCGGGGAACGCAGCCCATTGGCGGCTGCGCGACAACAACCTGGAAAAGCTCCGGCTGCTCGGGGTGAGTTGGTAACCAATGGGCGACCGTGAGGCTGCAGAGCGAGGCGAATTGGAGCTGCCGGAACGGGTGTGTCTTCCGAGTCGCTTCTCGATGCAAGTACCGCCGCCAGCTGCTGTGGCTCTACAGCGGAAGAGCGAAGGCAAGTTGCTGCGCGCACGCTCGAACTGGCAGCTTCCTGCTGCGGTTAGTTCGCATCAACGGCAGCGACTAGGATGATTGCTGCTCTTGCCCCCAGCCAGACCCTAGCCTGGGCATCGAGCAACTACCTCGTCGCGATTGTGGCCGATTCGATTGCGCGAGACCTTTCGACGAGCACCACCGCCTTCACGCTGCTTGTTCGCGGCTCTCGTGATCTCTGTTCTGTTGCCATACGGCAACACTTGGCCAGTTTCAACTTATCGACACCGCACGCCAACACGCAGTGTGGCGCATATTGACTATCATATTGCATCGACTCAAGACCGATCATTTCGTCATGAAAATTCGACCGTTGCTGTTTGCTTCTTTATTGACTGCGACGCTATCCGGTATGGCTTTCGCTGGGGGGCCATATGGATCGATCCGTGTGGGCAATTGGATCGGTGGAGCGTACACCAACGACGTGACCGGGGCATTCTCTCATTGTGCGGCAATAGCGAGCTACCAGGGCGGTATCAATTTTGCCGTTGGGCTTGGCGCCAATAACGAATGGTCACTTGGGTTCAGCCATCCATCTTGGACCTTGGTACCGGGTGAGACCATTCCTATAACATTGACATTCGATGGTCGCGGTCCCTTCAACGTTTTCGGCATCGCGCAATCACCGCAAATCGTGATTGTCGCTATGCCGCGTAACTCTGTGCTTATGACCGAGTTTCGCAGATCTTATGTGATGACAGCATTTGCAAAAGGTAGTGCTTTCAGTCTTGCTCTAACCTCTACATCTCAGATTGATGCCTATCCTTTCCAATTGCGTGGATCTAATGAACCGTGGGTTGGCGCCCAGCAACTTCGCCATAGCAGCTCCTGGCTACTCGCCACCACCTACCGGCGCCGTAACAGCCCCTGGTTCCTTCCAACCTGAGCCAGAAGAGAACTACCGGATTGAAGCAATTGAGATTGCGACCAACTTCATACTGAACAGTGGTTTACAGAATCCCAGACTCCTGCGTGATGCTTCGGAATCTTCGATCCCTGTTACGGCCAATGGCGTCGTCTGGAAGTCTGAGGAAGGATATGGGTTTGTGAGAATTGTGCCCGAACAAGGGGAAACCAAGGGGATTGACATAGCGAGCGCCATCGCTGCTGCTGACGCTAAAGAATGCAAGGGCAAGTTCGCGACCGGCCGCGAAGCGGAACTCATTGATAGTGAAGTCATCTTTCGTGGTTTTTCGGCGTGCGAAGATACAGATGGGGCGCGTTCGGCACAGTATTTTGTCTTGCCACGCAAAAAGGGAGGCTTTGTTGTCTTTTCACTGGTTTCCGAGATGCAGACCGGTCAAGCGCACAAAGTGTTGAACGACGAGAAACTTTTAGAGATTCGCAAGGCTGCCCTCGTAGCAGTTGCTCAATAATTCCGAAACAGGATGTCGCTGCTTTTTTTATGGGCACCTCGGAATCGTGGTCCCTTTGTGCCGACTTACCCTGCACGCCGCTGCCATGATCCCCGTGTACCGCCTAAAGGGCGTGGGTCGGTCGTGGTAGTTCGACCAAGCTTCAAGTCCTGCAGCGTCCGAGTTCCAGAGTACTGCATAGGGTTGCCCCATTGATCACCATCGGCATGCCATGTCGAGGATCCGGTTACATGTCACTCTGTCCCCGATGGGGACGGTTGAAACGTCGCCTTCGCACACCGAGGGACTGTCAAGCCAAAAGACTGAGTTCGCTCGCTCTTAGTTGAAGGGACCTCGCTTGATGGGAGCTACGTGAGGTCGCATCATGCTCGAGCAGAACGCACCCTTTGACTTGTCCTGATCTCCGAGTACGCTTGGTTGCTAACCAGGCCGCCTGCATGTCTGCTCCGATCATTTCAGTCCGCAAACCTGAGCTTCTGCCCCCGTCCCGATACGGTAAACGCCGAGTCTGCCGAAAAGTGCAGCCAGGGCCTGGCCGATCTGATCATCCGGTAATGGATCCAACTCGCGCGATCGGCACCATGCGTGATAGGCCTCGCGGATGGCGACTAAGGCGACGCGGCTGCCCGACTGGGGGCGGAATGTCTCGCGGGCAAAGGCGTCGGCCTCGGCCATTGGGTTGCGTGGAGCAGACACGATCTCAAAGCTGGTCCCGGGGCGGCGGCCGTGGGCGGCAAAGGCGATGAGGAAAGCGCCAAGCCCGTTGGCGGCGAGGCTGGCAAGCGCGGCTGCCGCGAAGTCTATCTGCCAACCCTCGATGCCTAATCTGTCGGCCAGTGGCGATACACTGGCGGGCGCTGGCAGCGCTGCAAGGGCCGCCCGGGCGGCCTCGAACTCCGCCTCCGCGGCTTTGCGCAACTCTGTCAATTCGGCGCGCGCGGCGGCAATCTCCGCCACTGCGGTTGCCACCTGCTGCTCCAGCAAGGCGCGACAGTTGACGGCGCAATCCCGCTCCGCTGCCTTGCCAACGACAGCGGCATCCGCGGCGGCCTTGGCCGCCAACGCCCGCTCGAGCCGCTCCGAAGTCTTCATCGCACGAAGTGCCCGCTCGGCCGCCTCCAGTCGCGCTTCAGTCCGGGCACGGTCGCGCGCCGCTGTCCGGATCGGCGCCTGCTTCTGCTCGCGAGCCTCCAAGGTGCGCTCGCTGGTGAGCAGCAGTGTATACGCCTCGGTGAGCAGCAGTGTATACGCCTCGCCGGCGGACGAGGCCGACGGCAATCAACGCCGCGATCACACGACGGCCTTCGCGCCAGGCCACCCCGATGGCCATGGAGCCAACAGCAAGACCACAGGCCAATGCGATCAGCAGCGGTGTGCCATTGGCTCCATACCCGCCACCCGCAACAATGGCGGAATGGGCAACGCAGCCGATAACCGCGAGACCAACCAAGCCGCTGCTGAGGCGCACCAGCCTATCCATCTTTTCTCCCCCTATCGCGCTGGTTCGCCCGCTCAAGCTCTGCCACCGCGGTTTCCAGTTCGGCGATCGCCGCCTCCATGAGATCGGCGATGGACATGTTGAGTTGCCGCGCGAGCCGGGTCGTCCGTTCCTTGAATTCCGGCGAGCACCTGAAGTTGAGCTGCGTCGTGCGCACCGCCCGGCGGCGGCGCTGCTTCTCGGTCAGCTGCGTGCGACGTTCCTTTCGTGCCCGCGCTTCCCGCCGCGCGCGCTGCTCCTTGCCGGGTGGGGCCGGAAACATCACTACGAAGCTGTCGATGTAGTCGCTCATGCCCGCGCCCTCCGCTTGGCCGACCGCAGCGCCGTCGCTTTGACCTCAGCCCACAGAGCATCGATCTCGGCCTCTGCCTTCCTGTCCTTTTCGGGGCCCGTGCGGCCGGTGGTGATGGCATTCACGTACTGCAACCGGGAAGCGATCGTTGTCCTGGCGAACGGCAGTTTCCACGAGGAGAGCAGCTTGCACGCCTCCTCGACCAGCCGGCCGTCGTGCTGGCCCTTGGCGTTGATGACGAGAAGAAACGGCGTTCCCGTTTCCTGGCACAGCGAGATGCAATCCTGCGAGGCGGCAAGATCAAGGCCACTGGCGCGCAGCGGAATGACGACCAAAGTCGAGGAGCGCACCGCGTCCTCGGTGACGAGAATGGAGCCAGGTGGTCCGTCGAAGAACACGAAGTCGTAGGAGCAATTCCGAGTTAGCGCAGTCACGGCATCGCTGGCGTGCTCAACGCCGCGCATCAGCGCTGGATTGTCCGTCGCACCGCGACGGACATACCAGTCCGTGAGCGAACCTTGAGGATCGAGATCGACGACCGCGACCCGCGTGTCCCGGGCAGCACGGACGGCGAGACAGGATGCCAACGTGGTCTTACCCGTGCCACCCTTTGTGTTGAGGACGCCGATGAAGTGCATGCGCCCACCCTTTAATGTCTAGGCATTTCAGCCGTACTCTGAGGATGCCTATCTTTTTCTTTTGTGTCTAGGCATTTTTCGATGCCTAGGCATTTTGTATAGCGCTATACATTTTCGCTTATTCGCGCGAGCGCCGGGCACCGCTCGCCTGGACGTTGCCAATCACCGCCTGGCCGCCGTCGTTGATATGAACATGCTCGACCCGCACGTATTGCGACTGCCCGCCTTTTAATCTTCTCAGCTGCTCCGTCTGCACGGCAGTAGCCTTGATAAGCTGGGTGGCCGCAGAGGCCAACGCGGGCAGCTGCCGCTCGAAGCCGACTTCCTGCCGCAGCGAGTTCAGGACATGCATGGCGGCGGCATGGGCGCAGGCTAGCTGAACGGCGGCAACAGCCGATTTCATTCCTCGGCTGCGCACCTTCAATAATGGCGAGCACCGCATTGACAGCGACTTCGCTCGTGCCCTGGTAAGGCAGCCTGGACGCAATTTCGATCTGGCGCAGCGTTGCGGCGACGAAGTCGGGTGATGCCGTGCCGAGCGCCTTTTTCAACCTCGCCCACCAGTCCCTTTTCATGCTCTCCGGAGCGTAGGCGACGTGATAGTCGCAATTAACACGCCTGAGTTTGACCCTGATCGGTCGCTTGGATGCTGGCACAGGGCGTGCCGGCAGCTGATCTTTTTTCGTCAGTTCTGCCTCGGCTTTGCGAACTGCCTGACGAGCTCTCGCGCCCATCTCCTCTCCTCCATGGCTTCCTGGGTCCAATAGCCGTCGCGATAGTTGCCATTAGCGGGCCCCTGCGGAGCTCCTGGGCTCAGCCCGCCGTGCAGCCGGCACCGGGCTCTCGGATGGCGGGAGATTGGCAAGGCGTGCCGGCCCGGGTCCTGGCACCGCAGCGCGGGGCGGCCCGCATATTGGCCAGCCGCGCTTCAGTTCCTTGGTTCATGGGGTTGATCCTCGATTTTGCCGGACCCCTCCCTTTATAGGGCCGCAACAAAAGATGGGTCCGCGTGCGCGGGGCCCCGCAATTGCGCTTCGAGATTTTTTTGGAAATGCTGCTGAAAATAAAACCGCGAGAATCGCCTTCCGCTTGAAGCGGTCCTACAGGCGAGGCGGCTTGTCAAGACCCTCACCTGCCCACAGTAGCGACACAGCATCATTCGCAGCGCAGCCAGGCACTGGTCGGGCGCAGAAAAAGCTAGGCTCTCTGGCGAGTGAGAACACAGTCTGTCTCTGATTGGGAAAACAGAAGGTGCAATTTACGCTTTAGATTATGGGTTGTGATTGCCCAGGGTTCGCGCATATTCAAGCGGTCACCCACAAACAGTGAGGTGGCCAATGAAAAGCTCATCCCCACCAAGCGCAGTGCCGTCTAGTGGCTCACAGCCGCATCCGAGCTCGGAAAAGTTCGCTTATCGAATTTCCGAAGCTTGCACTGCTCTCGGCATCGGTCGTACGTCCCTCTACAAGCTCGTCAACGAAGGCAAGCTGCGTCTGATCAACGTCGCCGGACGATCGCTCGTGCCAAGGTCCGAGCTCGAACGTCTAACCCGTATCGAGTGAACAAAACCGCCGCCCCGGACGCAATCCGGAAGCGGCGGCGATTTCACGTCTACGGCGCGCTAGTTGTACGCGTTTCGTCCAGCAGAATCAAGTGGCTGGCCGCCGTTCTCCCCATGACTAAATCTTGGAGAACGGACATGACAGCTCCCTCCATCGACGTTTTGCAGGCCAAAGTTCATCTGTATTCGCTCGAACCCGAGCATGATCATCATCTCTGGCTTGCGACCGACGACAAACAATCGAAACGACCAGCCAAGGCTTTCTTCGGCACGCTCGACGAGCTTCTCGAGCGCTTCAATAGACTGCAGTCAAATGGCTTCGCCATCCACGTTTGCGTCAATGCCATGAGGGGCCGCCGCCGAAGAATCGCTGAGACGCAGCGAATCCGAGCCCTTTATGCGGAAATGGATCGTGAGCCGCACAAGGCGTTTCCGATCAAACCTATAGAACGCAAGGTGATGTTGGGCCCAAATAGCGGCCAACAGCCTGCTTTTTGGTTCAAACTAAGAGGGTATCCGGAATATCTCTGGCCCCTAATTCCGTCCCGGCCAGGAACCGTTCACTACGCCGATATCATTCGCGCCCTCGACGCCTTCCTGACCCCGAACGACCTACTCACGTTAGACGCTGGGACTAACCGCATTTGGGCAACGACCAACTTGTGCCTCAGGACACCACATCAGCTCATTGCGCCAGGTGGCATCGGTGGAATGGGCTGGAGTACGCCCGCGGCCACGGCCGTGAAATTGAACCGGCCAGGAAATCGGGTAACCGGTGTGGTTGGCGATGGCGGTTTCGTGATGACAATGGATGCGGTTGCCACCGCAGCCGAACTGAATCTCGACGTCGTTTTTCTGGTTGCCAACAACGCCGGCCTTGGCATGGTCCGAGACAACCTCGGGAGATTGCGGTTGACTTTGCCGACCACAATTTCACCAAGGTCGCCGAAGGGCTCGGCGGCAAAGGCCTGACCGTCACCGAACCGGACCAGATCCGGGATGCATTAGAGGAGGCACACAAGTTGGGAGGGCCCGTGGTGCTTGACGTGAAAGTCGATCCCACGGCTAGCCATCGTGATTGTTCAGATTACGGGAAACTGTGATTATAGGTCGCGTAGGACTGTGATCGAACTAGCACGGCCGGGATCTGATCTAGTGCGTGACGGAGGCTATTAGTTAGATCTGCAGCATTGAGGCACTCGGCCGATTCTTCAGTCTTCCGCCAAAACAGCGAAGTCGGAGGAGATAGGAACACGAGACGGGACTCTTGGTTCGAACCTCGGCATTTGCGAGTTAGATGCAGTGAGTCCTAATCGTATTCTGAGCACGTTAACACGTAGAGGCTCTTTGGGGGTTAAGACGCAATATCGCCGTGAAACGCACCAGCGTTCTACGCGGAAGTAGAAGTGCACGCGAGGTGCTGGATTACCAACTGTGTAGCGGTACTTGTCGTGGCGCTACCTCCCAAATCGGGCGTCAAGCCGTGAGGAGATGCTATGGCAAAATCTACACTGGACTCGACTTGTTTTGCCGCACTGATGAGGCTCTCATCATTATGGCGTTCGCCCAGCCATTGCAGCATCGATGCGGCTGACAGAATGGTGCCGTAAGGATTAGCAATATTCTTGCCAGCAATCGTCGGCGCTGATCCGTGCGCGGCCTGAAAACAGCCGTGGCTATCGCCAATTTCCGCAGAGGGCGACATGCCCATGCGGCCGACCGGTTGCTGCTGCGAGATCCGATAGAATGTCGCCCAACATGTTTTTCGTTACGATAACATCATAATGCTCGCCGAAAAGCTAGTTCGTAAATTGTACGACTATATTCAGCTGCGCGGGGGCACGCAATAGCATCAGCGGTAAGCCGCTTAAGGTATTGCATCACCGTCAAATCACCGTTAATCCGATCAGCGTACTCGAA
>QGVC01000447.1 GCA_003242645.1 Pseudomonadota bacterium | reverse complement strand
AGCGAGAGCAATCCTATGGTCTTGAGGACGTCGCTCGCTAGTGGCGGTGCATCCGCCGGAAGGCGGTCGAGAGCGTCTCGGATTTCCGCCCATCGCTTTGAGTCGATACCGAGTGCTATTGAGTGTCCAAGAACGTGAGTCACGTAATCGTAGAGATTGCTAACTCGATACAGCGGTGGAGTACCGCCCGACCACTCAGTTGTTCGCAAGAAATCGGAGAAACTTACGTGCTCGGAACTAGCTAGAAACGCAAAGAGAGATCTTTCGTTTTGTGCGAGCTTGCCCCGAAACACAGGCCACAGAAGAATGGCGGCTAACGGTTCGAAAGGTACAGTCCGGTATATCAGCTCCTCAACACCTAACGACTCAACCGTCTTGCGCACCTCGTCAACTTGAAGACTGGCGCCCACTAGATCTTCGTATGCTTGGGCGAGCTCTGGCGGCCACTCCGCCTCAATGGCTAGACTAACGAGGTGCATAAAGTGGCTAGTCGGGAGGTGAAACGCGTGTTCCGTGAAACGCCCCTGTATCTTCTGCCATTCGTCCCGGAGTGCCCTAGTAGCGGTCAGCGGCAGATAGTTGGCGAACGAAGAGTGCAATACCAACAGCATCAGGAACTGCCCTGGATAACGTGCGGCCCCTTCCGCGAGTAACTGGAGGACAAAAAGGTCTTCGTGCTCCGGATGGAGCGATGCGTATTCTAGAAACTTACCAAACTCGTCGATGATAAGGAGTAGCCCGCCATAGCCCTGGCTAATCGCCGCTTCAATGCCCTGTTCGTATAGTCGCCACACGTCATCGCTGCTATGGATAAGCGAGGAATTATCATTCTCGAGAAGTCGGCTACTTCTTAGCCCATCCACCAACGCCTCGTTTAGCGGGCCACGGTGACCGGTCAAAAGGATCGGCTTGAGTGGTTTACCGATCTGGACCGACCTTCGAAGCTCGCGAGCTACTGGATGAATGGGGACTTCCCGGCATAGTAAATCTGCGACCATGACGCAGAAAGCAGATTTACCACATCCGTAGGGTCCAACAAGGGTCCACGCTCGCGACCCGTACTCATCACCCAACGACTGAGCCAATTCGCGGGCAAACTCCCGAGCTTCTGGCGTTACCACATAGCTCTCTACCGCACTGCTGTTGCTCCAGTCCGAGGGGAGGTGAATCGAACGGTGAAATCGGGAGTTTACTCGGACCAACTCACTGAGGTACAACTGGAGTCACCTCTCGACCCCGATGATAATACCTCTCAAGTGCCTGCACTGGTTGACTAATTACACCCTCGCCATCCACGCGGAGAATGACTCGACGGCCTGCTGTCTCATCTAGGCGCAGTCCAGACCACGTTGGAAGTCGCTCCAAACGACCCATCATCGCGTTTTCGGACAAACGAAAGGCTGCGCTAGGGCTGCCGACTCCGATGAAGACCTGTTCGAATGTAAGGGATGAGTTTTCAGGAAAGTGCAGTTGCCAATAATCCAACAAACTGTAGGCAAAAACTTCCTGGGGTAATGAGGGAAACTCACGTCGAGGAAATTCGTAATGTCCGGGTGTTACCTCTTCGATTAGTCCCAATTCCACCAGCGGACAATCAAAGCTGTCTTCTATTGGGCCTTTTCGTTGATCCCGAGACCGCACATATGTTCGCACAAACACGTCGACGTCGCGCTTTATGGAACTTGGGGAAACTGATTTCGGCCGATCATCACCAATGTGCGACAAAATCCATTCCGTTAGTTCCTGGCGAGTAAACTCATTCTTGCCATAGACTGTAAAGACCAAATTCCAAGTAGACGCTTGTTCGATGTTCTTGACTAATTGCCAATGAAGAAGCCAAAGAGTGCCAATATCTTCTAAGTATGGGTCCCAGCCATCCTGATCAAAAATTAGCCGGCCGAGCCGCGTTGGTCGCACCTTTTGCCCTCGGTCCAAGGTCTCGAGGAGCCCGAGGGCTATTCCCCAATGCCGAATGGACCGGACCATATTTTTCCCAACACCCAGAATGACTGGCGCGTCCTCGCGTTGGAAAAGCCGTGGATCTTCCTTTGCCCGCTGAACTAGTTTAGCCAACCAGGTATATCGGAAGGGGAAGGTCTCATGACCGCTGAATTTTAAACGTTGAGGGAAATTGGAGGTTAGTAGCCGGGTCAAAGATCTTCCACCCCTCGTCCCGTCCGGTCGGAACCTAGGTCCTGATCCAAGAACTTTCGGTTCTACAACCATCACATCCTCCTCGACGAAACATCGACTTGCCTCACAAGGCCAGAGACAGCAGAGGCGCCGATGTGCTCGGCCCGTCGCCTCTGCTGTCTCTGGCCGATTATCCGATGGACGAGCTCGAACGAGTGCTGGCTGCCAAAGTGCTGGGGCCGCTCCGCCTTGTCCAGCGAGTGCTTCCGCGCAGGGTTTCCCCGTGGGAGCAGCTTGATCGTCAACGTCTCTTCTGACGCCGGCTGAAGGCGGGTATCCGGGCCGGGGCGGGCAAGGGTGCAAGGTGCGCTAGATCCTCTAGGGCTTCAAGCGGGTGTACCTCGAGCCCGTCGAAAGCAGGTTGGTGCAATTTAAGCCTCATTCGGCCGAAGGCTCTCTATCTAATGAAACTGCAGAGGACAGGCGCCCTCGTCACTGCAATGCAGGGGGCGCCGCCGCCCCCCCAGCAGCAGTTGCCGTGGCATCGCTCATCAACTTCCGAGCGACGAGGACGATCCATCCGATAATGAAAACAACGTAGATCCTCTCAATCAGTCCGATGATGTGCTCCAAGCCGCCGTAGAAAATGAAGAAAAAGGCCACGTTGAGCGCCGCCAGGGTGATGAGCAGCGGCGCTGTCTTGTTCCACGACGGCGAGCGGCGGAGGCGCAGGGAGACCAAGAGCGATCCAGCGGAGAAACAGCTAAAGCTGATCAAGCCGAGGATGGCGTGGACAATGCCGTGCCAGCTGGGCG
>QGVC01000446.1 GCA_003242645.1 Pseudomonadota bacterium | reverse complement strand
CGCAGAAACTGTCATGGATCGGGTTAAACCGGCCACTCATGATCGGGTTAAAACCGGCCATTTGAGAAGGTGAGTACGTCCAGCGATCCTTTCGGTAACTCTGTTGCCGAAAGGGGAGCGGATGGTACGCCAACTGAAAATGGCTGATGTAATCACGATCCAAACACTGCATGCGTCTGGCTATTCGAATCGAGAAATCGCCCGCCTGACCGGCGTCCACCGGGATACCGTGGCCCGGTACTTGGCGGCCGGCGGGTCAGAACCGGCCAAACCCGATCACCGGGTTCTACCCGGTCCCGCCAATGCCTGTGAGCCGTTCCGTGAACAGATTATCAGTCGTCTCGAGGCAGGACTGAGCGGGACCCGCATCTACCAAGACTTGCGGGACGAACACGGATTTCAGGGGAGCTACTCCAGCGTACGGCGATTCATCCAGGTCCTGCAAAAGAGTACCCCGGTTCCGTTCCGGCGCATCGAAGTCTTACCGGGGGAGGAAGCCCAGATTGACTTTGGCACAGCCGCACCCGTGCTTCGAAACGGCAAGGCGCGTCGCCCCTGGATGTTTCGCATCGTCCTGAGCCACTCGCGGAAGGCCTACAGCGAAGCGGTCTGGCGGCAGTCCACCGAATGCTTCATTGCGTGCCTGGAAAACGCCTTCCACTACTTCGGCGGCTCTCCGAAGCATCTGGTCATCGACAACCTGAAGGCGGTTGTCGCCAAAGCCGATTGGTACGATCCAGAAATTCATCCGAAGCTTCAGTCGTTCGCCCAACACTACGGCAGCGTGTTTCTGGCCACCCGGCCCTACACGCCGCGGCATAAAGGAAAGATCGAAAGCGGCGTCAAATACGCCAAGAACAATGCGCTGAAGGGACGCGTGTTCGACAGCCTCGAGCACCAGAACGACTTCCTGCTGTCGTGGGAAAGCAAGATCGCGGATACCCGGCTGCACGGCACGACGAAACAGCAGGTCGGCCAGCAGTTTGAAAGAAGCGAACGTGCGGCGCTGAGGCCACTGCCTCGCGATCGCTTCCCGTTCTTTCATGAAGCGCGCCGGAGCGTTCACCGCGATGGCTACGTGGAAGTGGACAAAGCGTTCTACTCCGCGCCTCCCGAGTACGTGGGGCGTCGCCTCTGGGTGCGCTGGGACGCGCGACTGGTGCGCATCTATGACGATCGGTGGAACCAGCTCGTGGTGCACGCGAAGACCGAACCAGGCCGCTTTCGTACGGCCCCCAAGCACATCCCACAGCAGAAAGTCTCGGCCGTGGAACGAGGCACCGACGCGCTGCTGCGGCAGGTCGCGGCCATCGGGCCTCACTGCCGCCAGTGGGCCGAAGCCACGACGCAGGCGCGCGGTGTTGAAGCCGTAAGAGTTCTGGTCGGCCTGAAGGCGCTTGCCGGCAAACATTCCGCCGAGGCGCTGAATCAAGCCTGCGAAGTCGCGCTCGCGCACGGAGCGTATCGTTTGCGTGCGATTCGCCAACTGCTCAAACGCGAGGCCACACAACGCCAACAGCAGTTCGCGTTTCTCGAACATCACCCGATCATTCGTCCGTTGAGTGATTACTCTCTGGCCTCTCTTCATGCCTTTCGAAAGGAACGCAACTATGAACGCCAGTCTTCGTGACGCTTTGAAGCGACTGCGCCTGAGCGGTCTCGCCAGTTCGCTGGAGGTGCGACTCGAGGAAGCTGCCGCCGCACGGCTCAGCCATCTCGAATTCCTGGAGCTCGTTCTCCAGGACGAGTTGACGGTGCGCGAGGATCGCTTGATCAGCCGGCGCATCAACGCGGCCGACTTCCGCGAACAGAAGACGCTGGAGGACTTCGATTGGCAGTTCAATCCGACGATCAAGCGGCAACGCATTTACGAATTGGCCACGGGCGCTTTCGTGCGATCGGGCCGTGACGTTCTTCTCGCGGGGCCGCCGGGTGTCGGCAAAAGTCACCTGGCCCAAAGCATCGGCCGCACTCTGATCAAGTCCGGCTTCACCGTCTTCTATCGCAGCATCTTCGATGCGGTCCGCGACTTGATGCACGACGAGGCGTTCGAGGGGCATGACAAGGTCATGGCACAGTACCTCAAGCCCGATCTCTTGATCCTCGATGACATGGGAATCAAACAACTCCCAAAACGGAGCGGAGAGTTTCTGTTCGAAATCATCATGCGTCGCCACGAACTGCGCAGCACAATGATGACCACCAACCGGCCGCTCGAGGACTGGGGCAAACTGATCGGCGATGCGGTGGCGGCCACAGCCATCCTGGATCGCTTCCTGCAGCATGCCGAAGTGATCGAGATCACCGGCGACAGCTACCGGTCACCACGACGCGCGGGTCCCCGCAAAGCCACACCATCCCCAGCGGCCAAACCCGATCACCGGGGTGAAGCGCAGGCCGCCGCGGTGCAATCCTGACTACGGGCTCCTCTTCTCTGTCTCCTTTTGAGAGTACTTCCATGCCGTCTATCGACTTCGCCTGGGTTCGCTCGCGGATCTCGATCCAACAGGTGCTGGAGCTGATGAACTTCCAGCCCCATCGCCGTACTGGCTACGAACTTCGCGGTGTCTGCCCGATCCACGGATCCACGCGGGCCACGAGCCGCTCGTTCGCGGTCAATCTGCAAAAGAACGCGTTCCGCTGCTTCTCCTGCGGTGCGCAGGGGAACCAGCTGGATCTGTGGGCCGCGGTCCGGCAGCAACCGCTGTATGAGGCCACTGTCGATCTCTGCCAGCGGCTCGGCGAATCCATCACCGCGGCAAGTCTGAGCAACGCCTCAAAACCGGCCAAACCCGATCACCGGGTCACCGGCCGTACCGCAACCTGAGAAATGTCACTCAAAGGCAGTTGCCATCTTCGATGATCGCTGCCATAACGTGCACTAGTCGACATCCATTCCGGCTCTTTATACCCATCCCGAACCCACCAGACGGGATCCCTTATCCTTTTCCCTTT
>QGVC01000445.1 GCA_003242645.1 Pseudomonadota bacterium | reverse complement strand
GCCGCCATGCCCGGCAATGCGAGGCATGTCGTATTGGGCAACCGCGGGGCTTCCGCACCGATCACGCGCGCACCCGGCGCAAGCTCAAGGGCCTCGCGCTCCAGACGGTCTCGCAATTCTGCCAGGCGGGCCATATCCGCGAGGTCGCGCTTGGCTGCCGATGCCGCCGCGCCGAAGCCGGCAATGCCGATGACGTTTTCAGTACCGGCCCGCCGCCGTCGCTCCTGCCCGCCACCCATGACGAGCGGCGCGATGTCGAAATCGTCCTTCAGAATGAGGGCGCCGACCCCCTTCGGCCCGCCGAGCTTGTGGGCGGACAGACTCAAAGTGTCGACCCCAAGCTCATCGAACATCAGCGGGATTCGACCAACGGCCTGCACCGCGTCCGTGTGAACGACAAAACCGCCCCGCTCCCGGGCAAGCGCTGCAGCGGCCGCAACCGGCTGAATGACGCCGGTTTCGTTGTTCGCAACCTGCACGGCCAGAAGCGCCGGCGCACCATTTCGCTCTGAAGCCTTCTCCAATGCAGCTGCAATTGCGTCGACGCGGACGGCACCGCTGGCGTCAGTCGCGACCTCGATCACATCGCAGCCACTGGCCCGAGCCGGCGCCAACACGGAGTCGTGCTCGATGCCCGACACCAGGATTGCTCCCCATCGGGCGCGCAGCACGGCGCAATTGGACTCCGTGGCACCGCTCGTGAACACGACCTGGGAAGGCGCTACGCCCACGAGATCCGCCACCCGCTCACGCGCTTCCTCGACGATGGCCCGCGCCTTGCGCCCTTCCGCGTGAACCGACGACGGATTCCCGACAACGTCCAGGGCATCGAGCATCGCTGCTCGCGCCTCGGGCCGCAAAGGCGCCGTCGCGTTGTGGTCGAGGTATGTCCGCGTCAAGCTCATCAAACCGAAATGCTCATGAAACCGTGACGGTGGCGCCGGATGACGGCTGGCTCCCACGCTTTTCTGGAGGCACCCCGTCAAGCACCTCCTGAAGCGTCACATTCGAGAGGAAGATCCGGATGTGGTTCCCAAGGGCATGCCAAAGATTGTGTGCGATGCATTTTTGTTCCCCGATGCAGCCGACATCATCGTCGCCCATGCAGCGGGTCATCCGGGTCCGCTCCTCAACAGCGTTCATGATCTCGGCAACCGAGATTTCGGAGGCCGGTCTTCCCAGCCTGTATCCGCCAGAGCGTCCCCGCTCGCTTTCAACCAGACCGGCGCGTCGCAGTCGCAGAAAAAGCTGTTCGAGATAGGCGATGGAGAGATGCTGACGGTCGGCGATCGCCGACAGGGGCACAGCACCTTCGCCCTGGTGCTTGGCGAGATCGGCCATCGCCATGACTGCGTACCGGCCTCGCGTATTCAGCTCCACTGACGAACTCCATCCGGACAAAAAACTTCGGCTCGATCCTCAAAGGCGCACGCAAGTCTTGCAAATTGCCGCGACAGCCGTGATAGAAGGGCCTGCCGCCTACGCCAGCTGCGCCCGCGCTCCTTCGAACCGTTCTAATCTCCGGCACACTATGGGAATTCCGAGCTTACAAGTCAAGTTTTCTATGGCCTTCGCAGTTTGCTCCCTCCGACCTAAGTAATAGGCGCTGAAGCTGAGCCTTAACGGTAATTTTTCAAGAGACGAGCAAGCCCGACTTGAACCGAGGACTATGCCTGAGCTGATCATCAATGGCCCTGCTGGCCGTCTAGAAGCCCGCTATCATCACGAGCCGGCACGCGACAGCCCGGTTGCCCTGATCCTCCATCCGCACCCGCAGTTCGGCGGGACGATGAATAATCAGGTGGTGTATCACCTGTATTACACGTTCGTCGAGCGCGGTTTCTCAGTGCTCCGCTTCAACTTCCGCGGTGTCGGGCGCAGCCAGGGCTTCTTCGACAATGGTCCTGGTGAGCTTGCCGATGCCGCGTCGGCGCTGGACTGGCTGCAAATGGCCAAGCCGGAGGCGAAGAGCTGCTGGATCGCCGGCGTCTCGTTCGGCACGTGGATTGCCATGCAGCTCCTGATGCGGCGGCCGGAGATCGACGCGTTCGTCTGTGTGGCGCCGCCGGCCAACCTGTATGACTTCTCGTTCCTGGCGCCCTGCCCGGCATCCGGCCTGCTGGTCAACGGCGAGAAGGATCGGGTCGTGCCCTCTGCGTCCGTCGCTGAGCTCGCGGCGAAAACAAAGACGCAGAAGGGCATCAAGATCGAGCACGAGATCATCCCGGGCGCCAACCACTTCTTCGAAGGCGAGGACAAGATTGCCGCTTTGAAACAGGTTGTCGGCGCCTACATCGACCGCCGCCTGCCGGAGATCCTGCGGGCCAAGGCCGAAGCAAAGTAAGACAAAATTGCGTTCGCTGGGTGCCGCCTGCGTCTGAGGACGCGGGCGGCTATCACGCCGGAGCCGCGGCAACGATGCCGCCAGTCAAAGGCTTCGGAACGCCTGTCGTGCCCGGATAGGTGATGGGCAGTCCTTTCAGCGAGCGGACGGCGAGATAAGCCCACGCTTCGGCCTCCATGCTGTCGCCGTCAAGTTGCACGGCTTCGACCGGCGCAACCGGTGCCTCGAGGTGCCAGGCTAGCAGTTCCATAATATGCTTGTTCCGGCGCCCCCCGCCTGTGACGAGCCAGAGCACAGGCGGCTCGGGCAGCCAGCTCAAGCTGCGGGCGACGGCAGCAGCGGTCAGCTCGGCGAGAGTCGCTGCTCCATCAGGCGGGGAAAGCCCCTCCACGAGGTCCAGGGTGAAGTCGTTCCGGTCGAGCGATTTCGGCACGGGCTGCTCGAAGTGAGGATGCATCAGGTATTGTTGCAGCACGTCCTCATGCACTTTGCCGGATCGGGCCAAATTGCCGTTGGCGTCATACGGCCGGCCCGTGTGCCGCAGCACCCAATCATCGAGGAGCGCGTTGCCCGGTCCGGTATCGAAGGCAATCAGCCGGCCGTCCCCTCCGATC
>QGVC01000444.1 GCA_003242645.1 Pseudomonadota bacterium | reverse complement strand
GACGAGCGCCCCGTACTCCCACCCGTCGTGCAGGAACCGCTCGAGGTCGGACATGCAGTCCGCCACAGTACGTCGCGGACTGCATGTCCGACCTCGAGCGGTTCCTGCACGACGGGTGGGAGTACGGGGCGCTCGTCCGGGCGGCGCTCGCCCACGTCCAGTTCGAGACGATCCACCCCTTCCTGGACGGGAACGGACGCGTCGGCCGCCTCTTGATCGTTTTGATGCTGCACCACGACGGCGTGCTGCGGCAGCCGCTCCTCTACCTGAGTCTCTACTTCAAGCAGCACCGCGCGGAATACTACCGGCTGCTGGACACCGTCCGCACCGACGGCGACTGGGAGGCGTGGCTCGACTTCTTCCTGGAGGGCGTCCGCGAGACTGCCACAGGCGCGGTGCAGACGGCCCATCGGCTGCTCGATCTCTTCCGTACCGATGCCGAGCGGATCCGGGGCCTGGGCCGGGGCGCCGCCAACGCGCTGCGCGTGTTCGACGTGTTCCGCGCCCGGCCCCTTGCCACCCTGAAGGACCTGGCCGACCGCGCCGGGATTTCGTTTCCGACCGCATCGCGTGCCGTCGAGGCCCTTGCCCGGCTCGGAATCGTGCGGGAGATCACCGGCCGCCAGCGCAACCGGGTGTTCGCGTACGATCAGTATCTCGCGGTGCTGAGCGAGGGGGCGGAGCCGGGTAAGGGCGTAAGCCAATGACAAATTCGGTGAATCGCGCTACCCCTCCGACATCATGTCAGCCTGATCGCCGCAACCCCATGAGGTGTGGTAATCAGTCCCTGAAAGCAAGTATGTCGGGGCCTTGATTCTTGCGGCGGAACGTGGATACAACGGCCAGTGCAAGTTCTGCCTAGGTGGTCGTTGCGGCAATGCGTAGCGCTCGGCCGCCGCGCCCATCGACTTCACACGCCCAGCTAAGCATTTCCACAACTCCTTCGTAATCCTCTATCGCCGCCTCACACCCCTCCTCCTGCAGCTTGAGTGCGTAAGCCGCCCATGTCTTCTCTGTTTTGGCTTGGATACCTAGATGTTGCTCCAGGGATCCCCTCTTCCAAACCCAAACGCCGCGAGCTCTAAGAGCTTCGTGGATTCTGGCGATATGATCTACCGCATCTGGATGTGCGGCCAAGAGAGCGAACCCATCTTCGGCCGATCCGCGGTCGCTCCGCCTAGGCAATCCGTCATCGTCCAGTGACAAAACTCCAGATTTCTGTAGATCTTCAAGGATTTCTTTGCAGCGCTGAACGTCCTCAGACGCAGGATCGATCCATCCAAGGGGGATTGCAACTCGGAATGCGAAATCCAAGTCTGCGACGGCACGCGCGGGAATGCCTAGGGCTCTCAAGACCTCAAGTGCTTTCGGGATGTTCGGGCTTCCGTGAAGAGGAATCAGGGCTACTGCGCCTTCGCCAGGGACCACATACCCCTCCAAGCGAGCAATAAGGGGCAATAGCCGATTCTCGGTCTTCCCCTCTATCAACAATACTCGGTCTGAAAATAGCACTTGTGCTGCGTTCTGAAATTCGAACAGAGTCTCAGCCTGGTGACGAGCGTCAGTGACGACGCGTGCAACAGCTGTGCGAATAGTTGGTAGACAGTATGTGCCGCCCACTGCTCTCTTCCGAATGATAAGAGTATCGGCAATAGAATCTATAGAAACCATCTGTGGCGAATGAGTGGTAAACACTACTTGATATCCTGACTCCGACAGGGATCTCAGCGCCTCACGCACCAACTCCACAGCCGTCGGATGCAGATATAACTCCGGTTCGTCAATTAGCAGCAGAGTCGTGGTTGCGGTATTATTCACATTCGCCCGACGGTCGGCAAGACAACGAACTAGCGCCATCTGGATTATGCGCTGAGTACCATGGCCCATTGCCGACACCTCTCGCCCATTGGTGCCGGGCGCCTCAAAAACTCGGATTGTTCCCCCTTTTAGGATCTCTTCGACTCCCGGTGTCGGGATATGCAACTTCACCTCCACTCCGGGAAACAGAGTCCGCAGAACCTCATTCGCATTTTGATCGAAGGCCAACAACTCCGGCGGCCGTTCATCTCCATCTGCTCCCAAGAGACGCCGCACTTGCGCAAGGGCCGCCTCGATGGTCTGGCCGTACTGCTGAGTGACCGGGTCAATAAGCTCTGCAAGCAATTTGCCTATCGTTGTGTTGTTCCTCGCTCGGGCCACATCTTCCGCCGCGTCTTCCATGGCCGCAATGTGAATTGGCTCCGGGAAGAGGGCTGTAATTGCCGCATCGATCCCAGTTGGATTCTGGTGCCACTGTTCGTCTCCGTCGGCTGGGCTAAGGATATGGAGCTGAATGTCGCTTACTGAGCCTCCGGGCCGCGGCTGTATACGGCGTATCTTGATGGAGTCATGGACAACAAACGGGACAATGCGCGCGCGGTGCCGAGGCTCGAGAGCCTCGAGAACTTCCCCCGTGATGCCTTTGATGGTCCCACTGACTACGACCGGCTCGTTGTCGTCAAAGAAGTCTGATTGAGATAGGACCCATTTGCGAACAAGCCAGCGAATCGCGGCTAGAATGTTGGATTTGCCGGCATTGTTATATCCTACAATAGGTGTAAACGGAGCCAGAGGCACTGTGCACGACACGCAGGACCTAAAGTTGGTTATGCTTACCTCGGCAAGATAATGCATGTCGCTCCTCCTGTGGCGGCTGCTTCCTACATATGTCTTATATTCAAATCTTAGTTGTGTGAATATGCGCCATTGTTGGTGGTCTGGCGACTTCGTCTGTTACACCATTCGTTCGGAAGACTATAGATAGGCGTCTTGGGTAATATATGGGCCTCTTGGTCATTGAATGGATACCACATGGATACCATAAGGCAGATACAGTGCACCGTATTGTCTTGACCTCGAGAGATGTTGATTAGCAGCTAATGAAATTCCGCTCGGTCGCGCTAATTCTTGGAGTTGGTGGGGC
>QGVC01000443.1 GCA_003242645.1 Pseudomonadota bacterium | reverse complement strand
GTCCACAGCTGCCTGCCGGCCGCTTGTTCCCCGCTCATCCCGAATCAGTGCTTAGGTGGCGGTGCCTTGGTTAGTGCTGATCGATGCTCGCTAGTCAGGGTGGGGGGTGACGCATGGCGAATTTCACGACGCACATTGCGGTCGGCACGGTTGTTAGTGGCGGACTCGCGACGCTCACGCTTGCCGCCGACGTGATCGCGCCCGAAAACCTCATCGCGGTCACGCTCGCCGGCGTGCTCGGCAGCGTGCTGCCCGATATCGATCTCAAGGATTCGCGTCCGAGCCGTGCGCTCTTTTCCGGCCTCGCGATTTTCCTCTCATTTTGCGTGCTTTTCGCGGTCGCCTACAAATACTCGATCGCCGAAATGTGGCTCTTATGGCTCGGCTCGTTCGTTCTGTTCCGATATGGCGGCGAGGCGGTTTTCCATCGCTTTTCCTATCATCGTGGCATTTGGCATTCCATTCTCGCCGGACTGCTGTTCTGGTTCCTCACCGCAATTGTTTTCAAGCAGGTGCTCGGCCGGCATGAGGGCGTCGCCTGGCTTGCGGGTGGCTTTCTGTTCGTCGGCTACATCACGCATCTCATTCTCGACGAGATTTCCAGCGTCGATGTGATGGACACGCGCTTTAAGGCTTCATTTGGATCGGCGCTGAAACTTTACGACGGACGGAAGCCCGGAGATTCCGCTGTCGTCGCTATTTTAGCAGCCCTTTTGTTTACCATGACCCCGCCGGCGAAGCCGTTCGTCGATGGCATTACCTCGCGAGAACTTTGGGCAGGCCTGCAGCAGAGGCTGCTTCCTCAAGAAAGATGGTTCGGGTTGGTCGGTTCGGTCGAGGAATTTGTATCCAAGCCCGAGACTGGCGCGTCGGGATTAACAACCGGCTCTGTCGAGCGCCAATCCGAGTCCGCGGTTGATAGCCACCAGCCTTCATCGGAGAGCGGTCAGCCTTAAGTCTTAAGATTAAGCCGATGGTCGGCTGCGGTTTGACCTTTCTTGCAGGCCAGCCAAATAGGTCTCGATAAGATCATCGGCAATGTGCTGCACCGACTCGTAGCACATCGGAGGCAGCTTCCTTGTGGCCGACATCAGTGAAATTCCGTGCAGTGCGGCCCAAACCACGCGGGCTGACTGCTTGAGCGACTTGGGACTATTCTTCATTTCCGGCAGCTGACTCGCGAGTGCGTCCTCGAAATGATCAGAGAGTCGCTCCAACCGTTCAGAGTACCAAGGAGGTGTGCTTTTGTTGAAAGGAAGCACACGCTGAGCGACGATGCTCCAAACCTTCTCATTCTCGCGGCTGAAGCTGAGATAAGCGCGCGCCAGTTTATTCAACTGATGGCGTGAGGGGCCTTCCGCGGCCACTTGGGACAGCCTCCGGTCTAGCGCTTCAAGGAGAAGGCCCTCGACTTCGAGCACAAGTTCATCGAGGCTGCCGAAAATATTGTACAGCGTGCCGGCAGAGTATCCAATCCGACGCGCAATCGCGCGCGCCGAAATGCCCGCCAATCCATTCTCGGCAATGATCTGGTGAGCCGATTGAATTGCCAGTTCGCGGAGTTCCTCCGCGGTGTGCCGGGATCGACGCCCCATGAAACAACCTGAACCAATTGCTTTATACTTTATGCTTTGCGAGGCAATATGGGATAAAATTGACGTTTCGCAAGAAAAGGCCCGGTTAGTAAATAAACTTTTTTGTGATTGCTGCGGATTGCTCAAAACATCGATAAGAGGTCAAAGTAAGTTTTCCGTAAGGCGCCACGAAGTAAACATTGTCAACTTAGAAGCTTACTTCACCCTTGCAGGTCGATAGGCCAAGGACGAGCGCATCTTCCGAGCGCCGCAGAAGATGGGTGCAGTCCGCGATTCCCTCGATTGTAACCGGTTGACGTTGCTGCCCTGGCTGATTGCCTTCGCTTCCAGCCTGCCCTGGGTTGATGCTGATGCGTTCTGTCCACCTCACGGATGCGGTTGCAGCGTCAGGTCCTAGAGGGAGGACTTCTGTAACCGTAACTTCTAGAGCGTAATCGTCGAACACCCCTTGTCCGATGGCGCCGGCGACTAGTGAGCTCATATTGAGCATATCGTCCTTCGTCAAGGTAAGCTCGATGAAGCCTTTGCGCACTCCATGGTGATGGAGAGTGACGCTCGCTTGCATGACGGCGCCGTTGCCGATGTTCGCTTCGACCCACTGCCGAAGCCTACCTGAATCCCGCGACCGCATGATTTCTACCGCCTCCTTCTGGATCTGCCGGAAGTAGGCGTCGGCCTCCTGGGCGGTAATCTCCTGTTCTTGGCCTTGGGCCGGGACAAAGGTCAGGAGCAAGGCGACTGCGGCTCCTGCCAGCTTGGAGCTGCGCAAATGGAACATGACGGTCTCTCCTTGAGTGTGGGCGACGGGCGATCCAGCCCGTAACGGCCTTACCGGCGATCGGTTCTGGCAACCTCGCCAAGCCAGTTCTAGCCACGCTCAAAAGACACGGCTTTGAGGCCGCTCAAGCGAGAGCAGGGGGCAACTATTCTCAGCTTAGCTCGTGGATGCGGAAGGGGAGGCCACCTTTTGGCGTCAGCGTGACGGTGCCGTTGATGCCGGGCGGCTCCTTGCCGACATACTCGGGCCGGAAGCGGCGCAGCAGGATCGACAGCGCCAGCGTATTCTCCACCTGGCTCATGGCGCCACCGATGCAGGAGCGCTTGCCCGCGCCGAACGGGAGATAGGTATACTTGACGCGCTTCTTGGCGGCGTCGCCCATCCAGCGCTCGGGCCGGAACTCCTCGGGCTCATCCCAATACTTCGGGCTGTGGTGCACGCCATAGGCGAACATGACGATGCGGTCGCCGGGTCGGATCTCGCGTCCACCGATCTCGTCGTGCTGGGCGGCAACGCGGATGAGACCCCAGATCGGCGGATAGATGCGCATCGTCTCCTGGATCACCGCACGGGTGTAGGCCAGTGCGGAGT
>QGVC01000442.1 GCA_003242645.1 Pseudomonadota bacterium | reverse complement strand
GGATACGCTCGCTGGTGAGATAGTGAATTCGATCCCCTGGATTGAGCGCATATAGTCCTCGAGCTCACGTGCCGCCTCAGCGACAGGTGCGAAGGCGTTCGCGACCTCCGGCTCGACAGCGTGGATTTGCCGGAAGGTGATCTGGCTTCTTTCGTCGGCCTCGCGAATGGCTTGTTCCAAGCGGCTCTTGACGTCTTTGTTCATCTCCTGTGGACCCTCCTGGCACTCGAACTTTCATGAGAAACGCCAAGCAAGCATTGTCGATCATTATTGGCTTCGCTGCCAATCGGACGCCTTGAGCAATGCCAAACAGATGTGCTGGTCGCCTGGTACCTAGCCCCCCCGGTCGGTGACGCCGACGAAACCTTGCGCTAAGCACGCCGACACGGATCCAGCTAACCGGAGGAGAGACTAATGAGCCTGCCCGAAACGATGACCTACATTCGGATTGATGGGTTCGGCGGGCCGGAGGTGCTGAAGCCGGACACGATGCCTGTGCCGCAACCTGGCGAGCGGCAGGTTCTGGTCAAGGTAGCCGCAGCCGGCGTCAATCGGCCGGATGTGGTGCAGCGGCTCGGCGGATACAAACCGCCGCCCGGCGAAAGCGATGTCCCCGGTCTGGAGATCGCGGGCGAGATCGTGGCCGTCGGGCCGGGTTGCACCCGATACAAGGTCGGAGATCAGGTTTGCGCACTGGTGGCGAGCGGCGGTTACGCCGAGTACTGCATCGCGCCCGAGCCGCAGGTGCTGCCTGTACCGAAGGGCCTTTCCTTGGTCGAGGCTGGTGCCATCCCTGAGACCTTTTTCACTGTCTGGACGAATGTGTTCGACCGCGGCCGCCTGAAGCCCGGAGAGACCCTACTCGTTCACGGTGGCTCCAGCGGCATCGGCACAACGGCCATTCAGCTGGCCAGGGAATTCGGCTCGCGTGTGTTCTGCACGGTTGGGAGCGAGGACAAGGCGAAGGCCTGCGAGCAGCTCGGCGCGGAGCGGGCGATCAACTACAAGACCGAAGACTTCGTTGAAGTCGTGAAGCAGCTGACCGGCGGCAAGGGCGTCAATGTCATCTTGGACATGGTGGGCGGCAGCTACGTCCAGCGCAATCTCCGCGCACTCGCTGTCGAGGGCCGTCTGGTGCAGATTGCATGGCTCGGCGGATCAAAGGTCGAAGCCGACTTCATGATGCTCATGATCAAGCGCCTCACCTGGACCGGCTCGACGCTGAGGCCACGTTCCGTCGAGGAGAAGGGTGAGATCGCCCGCGCGCTCGAGGCCAACGTTTGGCCACTGATCGAGGCCGGTAAGGTCAAGCCCGTGATGTACAAGACCTTCCCACTCACCGAAGCGGCTGAGGCGCATCGGCTCATGGAGAGCAGCGCCCATATCGGGAAGATCGTGCTCGTGCCAGGTGCGGCAGCGTAAGCTGTCAGGCCACGCTGATATCCGCAGAAGGTTGCCGCTCAGCCTCGGCCGGTTTCCTGAAATCCTCCGGCCGCAGGGCGATGCTCGCCAGCGTGTAGCGGTTCAGCGCTGCGATGAAGTCGTCCAGCGCCTCCTTCATGACAGCCGGCAGGCGGCAGCGGCCGCTGATGACGCATTGGTTCCCGGTCGCAAAGCACTCGACGAGAGCGAAATCCGGTTCGGTGGTCGTAACCACATCACCAAGCCGGATTTCTTCAGCGGGCTTGGCAAGCCTCAAACCACCCGACCGTCCACGTACGGCCTTGAGATAGCCGGCGCGTGTAAGCGCGTTCACCACCTTCATCAAATGCGCACGTGAAACGCGGTAAGAGCGCGCCATCTCCTCGATGGTGACGAGCCGATCGCCGGCAGCGTGGGTGTACATCAGCACGCGGAGCGCGAAGTCGGAGAATTTGGTGAGCTGCATGCGACGCCTTGGCCGATCATCGGAATAGATTCACTCTTGACACATCATATAAGCGCAGACAACCTCCTATAAGATGTATCGTAGATGTATCTTATCGGAGGTCGTCGATGCAGCAGAGGCTCGAATCGCCGCAGCAGTTTCAGATCGCATCGAAATCGGCACCAAGTGATCCTGCACAAGATGAAGCAAAGCCGGTTGAGTACGACGACGGCCTGCTGGCAACCGGTCTTCCGATTATGATCTCAGCGATCGGCGTTGCCCTGGCTGTTGCCGTGGCAACGTTCTTCACCAACGGCGAAGCCCTCTTTGCCGTCGTGATCTCGATCGCTTACGCGGCAGTGTTCTTCGGCGTCCCGGCGATCATGGCTCGCCTGCGGTCCCGCCATGACACCCGCTGGAAGCCGCTGCCGCCACACGCTCGAGATCACATCGTGTCCATCTACACAGGCTTCATGAAACGGCACGAAGCCATCCTGCAGATGGTGATTGTTCCGGTGGGAGTCGCGTTCGCTTTTGCTGGCTTCAGCCTGATTTGGGTGCTGGTCAGGCCGGGTTAGCCGGTAGGGGGGGTTCGATTTCCGCCTGTTCGGCCGCAGTCAATGCGTCGGGCCGATGACCCAGGTTGCGGCGACGATCGCGCCAACGGTGCCCTGCTGAAGAAGCACGGCGCACCGCTGGCTCTCGGAGCTCATAACTGCTGATGCTTGCAGCTCGACCCTTGTCGGCTTGTCGGACCACATGCCGACCGGAGTAAGCTCCCGAACCACGTTCACGTAGGTCACTTTCTTTCCGTGGTTTTCGCCGCGTCTGATCTCAACCTCTACACTTGGCTGCACGACGGCCAACCAGATGGTTCCCCCGTTCATCTGGCTGTCGGATCGAGCGGCGCCAGCTTCTATTGTTATCGTCTTCCCGTCGCTCTGCGCTGAGAGGCTCACCCGGTCCTTCTCGAGCTTCGCGGCTGTTTCGGCAAGCGCGCGATCGATTTCATCCTTCCTGCTACCGACGACGTGCGTCAGGCCGTTCACGATGACCTGCGGCGTTGAGACCCGCACACGCCCCCGGGCCACGGACACG
>QGVC01000441.1 GCA_003242645.1 Pseudomonadota bacterium | reverse complement strand
TTTTCCAAGCAAAAGCCGGCATCGGGATCTTAGTCCGTCTCGTTGGCCCCGAGGTTTGTACAAGGGGCCACCCCATTAGGGCCCGGAATCCCTTCGACATTGCAGCATCACGACGCGACTGCAGAAAGTAACGCGCAGCGCCGAGGCCACCTCGTTTATCAAGAAGTTGCGTGAGTCTGCCGGAGGCCCGCCCTTCTTCTTCTCCAGCGCGCCGATTGGCCTCTCGAAGTGTCTTCTCAAGATCCCTCCTCAGTACTTCGGCTGCATCACTGCGTTCTCGGCCGGATACATCGCCATAGCCGAGAGCCGCGCTGCTGCGACGAAAAGTGACCTGCTTGCGCGCAAAATTCACTCTGTCGACGGCGAATCCAGCCGCCCGCCAATGAGGAGCTCGGGAGCCACCTTCTTGGTTGGCCCACCACTCGCGGTACTTAAAGGCAGACGGCGGTAGGTCCGTCTGAATGATCTTCTCGACTTGCATGAAGGTTAGAGTTGTTTCGTTCAAAGAAGCGGGGAGTGCTTTAAGATGCGCTCCGAGTGCTGCGTACTTCATTGGCCGATCCTCATCCGACTGCTCGGGTCACCGTTGCTATGGAATACTTCACCGGCTACGAAGCATCTTTGCGCCGGCTTTAACACGCCCACGCAGCGTCGCAGGCGATATGATCGTGCAGCGCTCTCAACTACCTCCTCCGCATCCGATCTCATCCTCGTTCTACGTCCCATCGAGCTCTGGGATGCGTGCGCGCCAGCCGAATCTTGCTCTCTTGAGTTTTACCGAGGCAGTGTTAAAACTGCTGGAATGCGCTCACGCGTTGCATAGTGGAATGGGGTCATCATGAAGTTTGCTAATCTATTTCAGGATATCGCTACGCCCAGCAGCCTTCGTGTCGCCGTTTCGTTGTCTACCTTGATCTGCCTGACGGCGTGTGTTGACGTTGGCGCACAAAGCGCAACGCCAGGAGGATTCGACCCTATCCGATTACAAGGTGAGTTTGCGGCGGCTACCGACTTGCAGTTACTGCACACGGTTGACTCGATCCCCGAGGATATCCGCTTTTTGTTTTCCGCTCTTGATGAACCGGAAGTACCAGCGGACTTGGGCATGGAATGGTCAATTTCTGACTCCCATGTGCCAGGCCTGCCGAGATCGCAGCACGTTTTCTCTGCTGTGAATCAGACGCTTGCCCTTGTTGTGTTCGTGTATGGCGGATCAACCGTAGGCTATCGAGCGCTCCTGGCACCTCGACACTCTCGACAGTTCTGTTTGTTTGATCTCGGCGCATTTGGTGCCGAGAATCTGCGGCTGTCTGCCCTGCAGTGGGAACTTAATCCTAACAAGCACCCTGCTTCACCGAAAACTCCAGAGTGCGTCAGACGATTTGCCCACTAGCCCGTATTCGAGAGTCGGACCACGTCACTCTGACGACGTGGCCCGACCATTTGGCATCAGCTTAGAAACCGCAAAGCTGCGTAACTACAACGCGGCTCAGCGACAAACCACTGCAGCCCGATGCGTTGCACGAACTGATCCGACCTTCACCGGGCACGGAAGTGACCAGCAAAGCCTGAGTGACTGAAGAAGGCACGTCGATACTGTAGCGAAACGCCGGCTCGGAATCGGCTTTCGCCCACCCTATATATCGTGTGGTATTGGTTGTCGCGGTCCAGTACGTCTGGTAAATGCTCACGGTCGCGCCGTTTAGAGTTCCGCACTGTGCGAATGAGCCCCAGACATTAGGTGTAATTGGAGGCGCGCCGATGGGCCCTGGATCTCCTGGCGGGAGTGGTGGACCGAGAGGGCCGGCGGCTTCGGCCTTGTATAGCTCGCGGTGAAGGGTGTCTACCGCTTGCAATAGGGCTGTCTCGTTCGGATGAATAGCCTTCTTCACGGCAGATAGGAAGTCACCTACATCGATTCCTTGAGGTTGTCTCTCGTCCGTGATCCTCGCGAGGGTACCGAGGACAATCCCCAGAAGGCGCTGATTGTTTATGCCCGAGATCTCCTGCAATCGCCTGAAGAATCGATAAATCACCTGGCCACTCTTGTGACCGCCGGCCGCAAGCGTGATGTCTTGCCAATAGTTGAAATTGGGGTTGGAAGCTGATCTCGTAGTTCCGTCGGGCGAGGAGAAGTACGGGCCGTCGCCGTACACCCACTGTGTTCCGTATCTGCTCGTCCTGCCCGACATCGCACCGATGATACCCGCGACGGTATCCGCAGCACCCTCCTTTACCGCCCTGGCGAACACGTTCTGGTCCACAACCAACGTACCGTTATTGTAGATCTGGGAATAGATATGTGCGATTTCGTGCGCGAGGATTTCGGCGGACGAACTCTCAGAAGGAATCATCCTGACACGGTACGCTCCCGCATCAGAGGAGCTAATGTTCGCCGTCGAGTTCTGAATGATCGTAATGTCTATCTGATTGCAGCAAGCGGGCGTCGATCCAGCAGGATTCGTTGCAATCGCACCTGGGAAGTACGCTTCTATCTCGCTCATCACTTCGTATGGATTCTTCGTATCTGTGAGAGCGCAGTTGCTCGGTTGGTTTGGTGTGGATGGGGTAGTACAGAAGCCGGAACGAGCAGGATTCGCGTAACCTTTGATCGTGCGCGGACCTTTAGGTGTGATTGTGCCGAGACAATCTGTGGCCGGTGGGGCAAGCGCGTAATCGTCGCGTTTGGGACCAACGTGAACCCAGCGCTCGGTGTCTTTACAAGAGACGTAGCTAGACCGCGCCAACAGCGAGGTCAGCTCGGTTCGCCCTGACCCGGCATCCACACGCGCGAGATACCAGTGGCCCTCATCTGCGACTTCGAACTGGAATACATACGCGAGTGCGAGGCTGTTTTCCGCCTCCGGAATGTATCGGAGTTGAGGCAGTGTAATCGGATCGATCTTTGAAATAGTTTTTCCGAGCAGTGCACTCACCTGCCTCTTATACAAATCTACCGTTCCGACCAAAGAGGAAGATGA
>QGVC01000440.1 GCA_003242645.1 Pseudomonadota bacterium | reverse complement strand
GATATCAGGCGGACGCTGATCAGAGCTGCTCAAACCCGCCGCGATCTCCGGCATCTCGGCTGCCGCCGCGTCTGGATCGTATGCAGTGTAGGCAGCCTGGTTTCGCCACTCGAAGGCAGCCGTCTTCGCCCCCGGCACGAGAACCATAACTAGGGCGGCCCCCGTCAAAGCAAGGTGGGCAGCTCTGACATGAGCCGCAGGCAGGCGAAGCACGAGCACAGTCAGCGCCGTCATGACCGCTAGCGAGATGGGCAGCGACCAGACCGTCCCGTAGCTCTTGTCGAACAACTTGACGAAGCCGATCAAGCCTCCGTGGAACAGGCAGCCTCCCACCCAGATGCTGGCGATCACCGCCGAGCGCGCATCAAACCTGCGGCGGACAGCCACAACGGCCATGTAGACAACGAACGCAAAGGCAAGCGATCCGACCAACGCGGGCACCGCGTTCGAGATGAACGTCTGGCCCAGATTCTGGGCCAGCAGGGCCAGGACGGAAGCGATCGCAAACAGGAACGGGTGCAGGGGAAGACTGGTCTCCGTCAGGTCCCTTTGGCGGGCACCCTCGTTCCGATCGACCGACTGCACTTCCGATCCATTCGCCATCGAATCACCTCCTGGCCGTCAATCCTCAGCCCCTGGTTGCAAACGAGCTGTACAGTACCCAAATCTCCGTTTGCTCGCTTACATCAGGCACCTATTCATGACACATTTGTGATGATTCTGGCTGGGACGTTTCGCAGCTCGGCGCGTGTCTTCCAGAGCTGATTTCGGTTCGTCCACGTAATGACCAGAAGGATGATCTAGATGCGGATGAAGCTTCTCTCCATTGGCACACTTCTCTCGCTTTCAGCCCTGCTGGCCGCTATGTCGACGACGGAAGCCCACGCTTACCTCGACGGCGGATCTGGTAGCATGTTGCTCCAGCTGCTGCTCGGCGGCGTTGCGGGTCTGGCCGTCGCCGCAAAGCTGTATTGGTACAAGTTCCTGTCCTTGTTTGGGGTGAAGCCGAAGCACGTGGAGTCGATGGACACAGAGGCTGAACGGCCCACACGTCCGTGAGCAGGCCTCGGAAGCGTCTGCTTTGCGGTACTACTGATCAAGTTTCGGTGAGGCAATGACTGCAGTGCTCCCGAAGGCGGCTTCTGCTCCTGACCGGACGGAGCCGGGAATGCACTTCGAACCCGGCTCCTATCGCGACAGAAGTGGATCGGTCTTCTACCGTGATGGGCGGGTTTTTCGCGGATTGAGCGAGACCGCGCTTGAAAATTGGGAGCTGCTGCAGCGCGCGCCTTTTTTCGAGAAAAACCGAAAGGCGGGCCGAATCGTCGACACTTGGTCGGTCGATTTGAAAGGAGAGCCGGGACTTGGTCAGTGGGCCGGCTTTCTGGAGCACGCGCGCATTCCGTTCGTGTCGTACCCTTACGAGTGGTCCTTCGGCATGTTGAAGGATGCCGCCCTGCTCCACCTCGACCTTATGCGCGAGGCGCTGGCGTCCGACATGATCTTACGGGACTCCTCGCCGTACAATATTCAGTGGAATGGGGTGCACCCCGTTTTCATTGACATTCCCTCTTTCGCGCCGCTCAGAAAGGGCGAGCCATGGGTTGGCTACCGCCAGTTCTGTGAGCTGTTCCTCTACCCGTTGATGCTGCAGGCCTACAAAGGCATCGACTTCCGGCCGTGGCTCAGGGGGCGTATCGACGGCATACCAGCCGAGGACATGTATCGCCTGATGTCCCTGCGCGATCTCTTCCGGCCAGGCGTGCTGCTTCATGTCGCGGCGCAAAGCGCTCTTCAGCAGCGCTACTCCAGCAAGGGGGTGAACGTACGAAACCAGCTTGCGAGTGCAGGGTTCGACAAGCGTCTGATCGAGCGCAATGTCAACAAGCTCGCTGCCCTTATTTCGGGATTGAAGCTGCCACCGATCAAGACGGAATGGTCGGATTACGACCGCACCCATTCGTACGACGAACGAGAGTTCAACCGGAAGCTGGAATTCGTGCGCGCCGCGGCGTCGACCCGGCGCTGGCAGCTGGTCTGGGATCTCGGGTGCAACACCGGCACGTTCTCGCGCGTCGCGGCCGAGCACGCAGATTATGTCGTCGCCATGGACGGCGACTGGATGGCGATCGAAAACTTCTATCAGCGCGAGAAAGCGGGAGCCGCATCCCACTCGATTCTTCCGCTGGTCGTGAACCTCACGGACGCATCACCCAACCAGGGCTGGCGTGGCGCGGAACGGAAGGGCTTGGCCGAGCGTGGGCAACCTGAGCTCACGTTATGTTTAGCGCTCATTCACCACATCGTGATCTCGGGCAATGTTCCGCTCGCCGACTTCATCGACTGGCTGGCAGGCCTCGGCACCGCCGTCGTCATTGAGTTCGTCGGACGAGAGGACGAAATGGTCCAAATCCTGCTCGCCAATCGCGAGGATCAATACGACGATTATCAGCCGGAGATTTTCCGGCAATTGCTTGCGGCGCGATTCGAAATCAAGGCCGAGCAGGACTTGAAAGACGGCAAGCGCCGAATCTATTTCGCCGTGCCGAAATAGCTTCCAATCTCTGATACGCAGCAACCGCGGTCTAATTAGCCGAAATTCCAAACGCAAAGATGAGGACCAAGCCGGCAACGAGCGCACCGCCTCGTTGCCAGAGCGGATCCCCGGCACCGATAAGAGCGCGGCTTAGGAGCCAGAGACCAACCCCTATTTTCACCAGCGCGAGTAAGGCAAGCAAAGGCGCAGCTTGCGGCATGATGAGCGCCGGGTTGGCGACGAAAGCCAGCGGGACGAGGTAGAGGCCGAGTCCCAGGCGCATGGCTTGACCCGCCACCGACAGCCAGGGCGCACCCGCCATTCCGGCAGCAATGAAAACGGCACCGCAAACCGGTGGTGTAATGGTCGAGAGCAGTGCGTACCAGAAGACGAACAGGTGCGCCAACAACGGGGGTAAGCCGAGCTCTGGAAAGCCAGGCCCTGCACAGAAAACCAGAAG
>QGVC01000439.1 GCA_003242645.1 Pseudomonadota bacterium | reverse complement strand
GCCTTAAACTCCGGGGAAAAGTTTCTTCTTTTAGCCATCGTTCGTAAGGGTTCCTGATCAAGGCAGATCCCACCTTACAACACTGTCCGAAAATCGGGGGCCACTTCTGCTTGCATCTCCGCCCGGTTACCCATGCGCATCAGCTGTTCGCAGAGCGTCAAGTGCATTATATAAGCCGTTTTTTCGAGCTCCTTGATGTGCATCGCCAGGAACATCGCGCTCTCCTCTTCACAGGTACGTCTGTATTACAGAAGACTTCTCGTCTAATGGTTTATAACGCGGATGGCATCGGGCGGGTGCAAAAGGGCACTCTCTATATTTCATCTGTGTGGGAGGAAATGCGCTTCAGCCACATGCTACGTATTGCTGCCGCGGATATGATCCGCGCTACGAAGGAAGGGATGTGGACAACGCTGCCCAGTAAGAGAGGGCGAGATGGAACGTTTAACGCAGTATGGACTGGATCATCTACCCGGCTGCCCATTCCGGATGATTCGGTTGATTATGTTTTCGTCGATCCGCCCTTTGGATCAAACATACCTTATTCTGAGGTGAACTTTCTATGGGAGACACTCTTAGGTGTGTTTACCAATGTGGTGCCTGACGCCGTTGAAAGTCCAATTCAGCATAAGGCGTTGCCGGACTATCAACATTTAATGGAGCAATGCTTTTCCGAATTTAGAAGGGTTTTGAAGCCTGGCCGGTGGATAACTATCGAATTCCACAATAGCAAGAACAGCGTCTGGAACTCCATTCAAGAAGCACTGACACGTTCTGGCTTTGTTGTTGCCGATGTCCGCATTTTGGATAAGAAGCAAAAATCCTTCAAACAGGCGACTACAGCAGGAGCTGTTAAGCAAGACCTCATCATTTCCGCCTACAAGCCCAACGGTGGACTCGAAAAACGTTTCAAGCTGACTGCTGGCACCGAGGAAGCCGTCTGGGACTTTGTCCGCACCCACCTAAAGCAACTCCCTGTCTTCGTCTCCAAAGACGACAAGGCGGAGGTCGTCGCCGAGCGGCAGAACTACCTGCTCTTCGACCGCATGGTGGCCTTCCACGTCCAGCGTGGCGTGACGGTGCCTCTCTCCGCAGCGGAGTTCTACGCCGGTCTCGCCCAGCGCTTCCCGGAGCGCGACGGGATGTACTTCCTGCCCGAGCAGGTGGCGGAATACGACAAGAAGCGCATGAAGGTGAAGGAGGTCCTGCAGCTCCAGCTCTTCGTCACCGATGAGGCCTCCGCCATCCAATGGCTCAAGCAGCAGCTCACCAGGAAGCCACAGACCTTCCAGGAGCTGCATCCGCAGTTCCTCAAGGAGATCGGCGGCTGGCAGAAGCACGAGAAGCCGCTCGAGCTCTCCGAGCTGCTGGAACAGAACTTCCTCCGCTACGACGGCAAGGGCGAGGTGCCGAGCCAGATCCACAGCTACCTCTCCAGCAACTTCAAGGAGCTGCGCAACCTACCCAAGGACGACGAGCGCCTCCGGGCCAAGGCCAAGGACCGCTGGTATGTCCCGGACCCGAACAAGGCCGGCGACCTGGAGAAGCTCCGCGAGCGGGCCCTGCTGCGCGAGTTTGAGGAGTACCGCGAATCCAAGCAGAAGCGCCTGAAGGTGTTCCGCCTCGAGGCCGTCCGCGCCGGCTTCAAGAAGGCATGGCAAGAGCGGGACTACGCCACCATCATCGCCGTGGCGCGCAAGATCCCCGAGAACGTGCTCCAGGAGGACCCCAAACTCCTCATGTGGTACGACCAGGCGCTTACCCGATCTGGGGAGGATCGATAACGCTATGACTCATGGGAGGACGGTCATGAGCGATACAGGCCCTATGACGGAGGCGCTGAAGCTGCCCAACGGCGCTCGGTTCTACCGCTGCGCACTTCAGGTTAATCCATTCGACTACGTCAAGCGCCATAACAAGGAAACGGCATTTGAGGATGAGGCATCATACAATACCGCCATCGTGCAAGCGTGTCTCGATCACGGTATTGAGGTTATTGCTATCACGGACCACTACCGGGTTCACACAGCCGACGGCTTAGCCAAGGCAGCGCGTGACGCTGGTATTCATGTATTTCCCGGCTTCGAGGCCGTTACCAAAGATGGCGTTCACATTCTGTGCTTGTTTGAACCAGGCAGGACCACTCGAGAGCTGGAACGCATACTCGGCGACTGCGGAATCCATCGGGATGAAGCCGCGTCGCCCACAGGGAAATATGATGTCATAGAGTTTCTCAAGACAGCTACCCATTCATGGGGAGCGGTTTGTGTAGCAGCCCACGTTGCATCGGATGGTGGGCTGCTCAACAGGCTCACTGGTCAGCCAGCCATAAACGCATGGACTTGGCCAGACCTTCTCGCGTGTGCACTTCCCGGGCCTGTTACCGATGCTCCGAATGGCATCCGCCAGATTCTGGAGAACAAGAACGCGGACTACCGCCGGGATCGACCGGTCGCCGTTATCAACGCCCAAGACGTATCAAGCCCAGAGGACTTCGAGAAACCTGGCGCGTCCTGCTGGATAAAGATGTCCGCGGTCTCCGTCGAAGGGTTACGGCAGGCCTTTCTCGATCCTTCCTCACGGATCAGGTTGGCCAGTGACCCAGTCCCGGAGGAGCACGAAGAATTCCTGGCACTAACGTGGCAGGGTGGCTTTCTCGACGGCGCCGCGATTCATTTCAACGAGAATCTCAATGTTCTGATCGGTGGCCGAGGAACCGGCAAATCTACCGTCATCGAAAGCCTCCGTTACGTGTTGGGCCTCGAGCCTCTTGGAGAGGACGCCCGCAAGGCACACGAAGGCATTGTCCGCCATGTCCTGCATAATGGCACCAAGATTTCTCTCCTGGTGCGCGCTCATCGGCCCGCAAAACGGGACTATCTGATCGAGAGGACGATCCCAAATCCGCCGATAGTGCGCGATGAATCGGGTAATGTCCTGGAGGTATCGCCCACCGACATCATTCCACAGGTTGAGGTATATGGTCAGCATGAGATT
>QGVC01000438.1 GCA_003242645.1 Pseudomonadota bacterium | reverse complement strand
AGAACTTGGCGTGGTTGTTGTCACGTTCAATAGCGCCGCTGTTGTCGGCGACGCCTTGCAAAGTATAGACGAGGATGTCGACTGTATTGTTGTTGACAACTGTAGCTCAGACGAATCGGTGGCCCGCGCCATAGCGCATGGTGCACAAGTTATCCGCCTTGAGACAAACGTCGGCTTTGGTAAGGCTTGCAACATCGGTGCTCGCGCCTTAACTACACCCTTCATACTCTTTCTGAACCCCGATGCGCGCCTGCGGCCAGGAGCCCTCCGCCGTCTCGTGGAGGCCGCGACAGAGCATCCCGAATGGGCGGCAGTGAATCCGAAGCTAGTCACGAGTCGAGGCGATCATTACTACCGTCGAAGGTCACTCCTCCTCCCTCCCGATGCCAATGAACGCCTGAGACAGCCGCCGCGAGGGCGCCAGGAGGTCGTAATGATTTCCGGCGCCGCACTTCTTGTAAGACGTGTGGTTTTCGAAGAACTCGGGGGGTTTGACGAGAAAATTTTCATGTATTTCGAGGACGATGATCTCGCCGTGAGATTGAGGCAAGCCGGTTGGAAACTCGGCTATGTGGGTGATGCTATAGTGGAGCACATTGGGGGATTCTCCTCTGACCCGACACCTGAGTTGCAGGAATTCAAAGCATATCATCTCATGAGGAGCACTTTATACGCCACGGCGAAGCATAGGGTCGAGTTCAATCGAACGAAGAGGTTCTTCACCTGCTGTTTCAAATGGGCAATCGCCGCTTGCCGAAACGCGACTATCCGCAAGGCAAAATACCGAGGCTTCATTCGAGCATTGCTGGAGGTTTAACCTCGCATTTTTCTTGTATTGATGCGCTGGGGGACCAAAGCGCATGGCGTTGCGCCGGCGGGGGAAGATCGCAGGCGGCTAGGGCGACGCACAAGCGGTTAATCGAAGAGTCGGATAAGCTATCACGCGATGCCTAGCGCCGCGTAGATGCCCTACCGTCGCGGCCGCCAGAACGTTAGCTCGGTTATCCGCTAAGCATGTCGGCAGCCGAGATTGTGCTCGACGTTCCGTCGGAGTCACCTGAGAGGGCGCCTTCCCTCACGCGCGGCCTCCTAGACTGTGTCAGAGACTACGAATTGGCTCTATACGCGGGCCTTGGCTGACGAGTACCGACGAAGGTCCTCCGGATGGGCGATGCGTCGTGGTGATTTGCTTGAGCGCCCCTTGCAACAGCCTCAGCACTTGGGATTGGGAAACTGCGCCAAGACGCGAGTAGATACCGATCTCCGCATCCCGACAGGTGACATGAAGTCCAGCCAATTTGTGCTGGCAGGAGGCACGGCAGTCAAGGTACTACATCGCGTGATGCCAGACGCTCCGGCAAAAGCTTTACCCGGCGATTCAGGGACAAAGCGACTCGATGAGCGCTATAGGCTAGCTACCGGCAAGTCTGCGATATCTTCGCAAAGTGGAAGGTCGACTAAGCTCTTCAGTACCCCCATAATTCACGCAAACCCTCACCCGCACAAATATCTAACCCAGTTCAGAATGGACCTTAACATCAACGGGCGAACCTATGAGCCGAATACGGATAACATTTCTCGAGCACCACAGCTCCCCTCGCAAACTGATTACGAAGCTCTCGCAATTTGGACGGCTGGTAGGACGAGAGGATACGGTCAACCTCGATCGCTCACAAGAGAAGGATATGGGCATGGCTGAACGCGCAGTAGAAAAGCCAATGAAGCAGCATGGGCCCTTTCTAGGTATTGAGGGAAACTCAGATTCAGCCCTAAAACTCAAAGCGCTAAAATTAGCCCGCCTTGGCAAGGACAAGGCGACCGTTGTCAGGCATGTCTGGTTTAAATCTTGGCTGCAATGACGGCTACTTTTGTGGCGCTGTCTAGCAGCTTGGTGCCACCCGAGTGCTAGGCATAGACAACTCTGAGCTTCACCTAGAAACAGCACGGCGGCGTTTTCCCAGTGTCGCGTTTCGCCTGGGCACGTTCTGGGCGTCATTCGCTGTAAGATGCATCGGAAAGAGCGTTCCAGACCCCTCTGATCCTGTTCCTCGTTTGTACTTCATTGCTCACCCCGCAAGCGCACCGCTCTCCTTATAGTTGGACATAGCCTCGCAGGGATGTCGATCCTCGCGAGTTCATTGGAGAAGCGTGGCTTCCCGGTATTTCGTATCGACCAGTTTTCCCATGCCGAACGGTCGGGGAACAAAACTCTAGCTGACATCAAGAAGTCAACGTGTGCCCAGTAGCTCAAGTGGCGCATCAGCCAGGGCGTCAAGACATCGACGGCACGGCACGAACTCAAGACCCTGCGCTCCGCCATCAATTACTACCACAAGGAGTACGGTCCACTACCCGCCGTGCCAGTCGTGACCGTACCGGACGCCCCGCCGCCGCGCTTGGACTACTGGCTCACGCGCAAACAGGTTGCAGATCGCATTCGTGTCGCACGCAAAGGATCCGATGCTGCAACATATTGCCCGAATACTGCTGATCGGCGTCTACACGAGGCGCGTCCAGGAGCGATCCTCAACTTACGCTGGGTACCCTCGGCAGACGGTGGCTGGTTCGATCTTGAAACACGAACGCTCCACCGGAACGGGGTCGGGCGCGTCGGGTCGAAGAAGCGCCAGCCCAGGGCCTTCATTCACGCGCGTCTGCTGCCGCACCCGCTGGCGCCGGATGGACATGGCGCAGGGCATAAACCACGTCTTCCACTTCCGCAGTCGTCCTGTCGATGATATCCGGAAGGCTCGGGCCAAGGTTGCGATTGAGGCGGGGCAGACAATCAAGGTTGGGGACAAAGTGGGTGATTCCTGACGGACCTCACATCTGCCGCCATACGGCAGCGACGTGGCAGATGCAGTCAGGAACCGACCCCTTCGAGGGCGCTGGCTATCTCGGTATGTCGCCGGGAGGTTTGATGGAAGGCTACGGCCACCATCATTCCATGTTCCAGGAGCGGGCGGCGTCCGCGGATAGCAAGAAGCGACGACACGCGACTTGG
>QGVC01000077.1 GCA_003242645.1 Pseudomonadota bacterium | reverse complement strand
CGGTTTGATGGCCTCGCCCATGCGAAGCTGGACAGGGGCGTCGGTGGGTTCGCAAGCCCGGCACCGAGATCCGCTCCGTCCGGTCGGAGATGAACGTTCCGCCTGGCGCCAAGGTGCCGCTCGTCCTCGTGGGCGCGAGCGAGACCATTCGGCGGTGGGCTGACGAGCACCAGGAGACGATCAGTCGCCTGGCACGGCTTGCTTCCATCGAGTTCGAGGATGTGCCACCGGCAGGTGCGGCAGTCATCGCGTTCGGCGACACGACTGCTGCTCTTCCGCTCGCCGGCATCATCGATATGGACGCTGAGAAAGCCCGACTGCGGCGGGAGATCGATAAGGCGGCAGCAGACCTCGCCAAGATCGATGCAAAGCTCGCCAACCCCCAATTCCTCGCGAAGGCACCCGAGGAGGTCGTGGAGGAGCAACGCGAGCGCAAGGCGGAGCTCGAAGCGCTGTCAGCACGGCTCGCCAATGCGCTGAAGCGCCTTGAAGCGTGAAGAAGAGCGAATTGCGGAGTGAGTAGCTGGGCGGCTTATCGCCCAGCTCACCGTTCGCCACCTCACCTTTTCACAAGCACTAACCTGCCGTTCACCACTGTGGCATCGTGGCAACGAAATCCGCCCCTATTGCCTCTTTTGAGCCACAAAGGCCGACCACGTATATGAACCCGAAATGAATGTGGTTGCCCCCGCTCAAGAGTATTCATCCGCGTGCCGAGTGGCGGGTTTCTTGTAGAACATTGCTGAGACGAAAGGCTGGCCTCCTCAGAGTGCGGGCGTGCGTGTATATGCAGGCACACGAATTTGCCACACTCCGTGGGAGGTCAGGTTAGAATGGACGCCAGAACGTTTGATAAGTCGAAGCTGCCGAGCCGTCACGTCACGGAAGGGCCGTCACGTGCGCCCCACCGCTCTTACTACTACGCCATGGGGCTCACCGAGGAGCAGATCAAGCGGCCCTTCGTCGGTGTCGTCTCGTGCTGGAATGAGGCAGCCCCCTGTAACATTGCTCTGATGCGGCAGGCCCAGTCGGCCAAGAAGGGTGTCGACGAGGCAGGCGGCACGCCGCGCGAGTTCTGCACGATCACGGTCACCGACGGCATCGCCATGGGCCACCAGGGCATGAAGTCGTCGCTCGTCTCGCGCGAAGTCATCGCCGACTCCATCGAGCTAACGATGCGCGGGCATTGCTACGACGCGATGGTCGGGCTCGCCGGCTGTGACAAGTCCTTGCCTGGCGTCATGATGGCGATGCTCCGCCTCAACGTGCCGTCGGTTTTCATGTACGGCGGCTCCATTCTGCCCGGCCGTTACAAAGGAAGAGACGTTACGGTCGTCGATGTTTTTGAGGCTGTCGGCCAGCACGCCTCAGGCAAGATGACGGACGAGGAGTTGCACGAGCTCGAGTGCGTTGCTTGCCCTGGTGCTGGCGCCTGCGGCGGTCAGTTCACCGCCAACACAATGGCCTGTGTGTCGGAGGCGATCGGCCTCGCGCTGCCGGGATCGGCGGGGGCACCGGCGCCTGACACCAATCGGGACTACTATGCCTACGAGAGCGGCAAGGCCGTGATGCGGCTCTTGGCCGACGGCATTCGCCCGCGTGATATCGCTACCCGCAAAGCTTTCGAGAACGCGGCGACGGTGGTGGCGGCGACCGGAGGGTCGACCAACGCCGCACTGCATCTGCCCGCGATGGCGCACGAGTGTGGCATCGACTTCGACCTGTTCGATGTCGCCGAGATCTTCAAGCGCACTCCCTACATCGCCGACCTGAAGCCGGGCGGCAGGTATGTGGCCAAGGATGTTTACGAGATCGGCGGTGTGCCGCAGATCATGCGGGCGCTGCTCGACGGCGGCTACCTTCACGAGGACTGCCTGACAGTCACTGGTAAAACCGTTAAGGAGAACCTCGAGAACGTGAAATTCAACACCAACCAGAAGGTGGTGTACCCCGTCTCCAATCCGATCTCGCCGACTGGTGGTGTGGTTGGCTTGAGAGGCACCCTCGCGCCGGATGGAGCCATTGTTAAGGTTGCCGGCTTGAAGAAGCTGCAGTTCCAGGGTCCCGCCCGCTGCTTCGACTGTGAGGAGGATGCGTTCGCTGCGGTAGAGGCGGGTAAGATCAACCCGGGTGAGGTCATTATCATTCGGTACGAAGGTCCGAAGGGCGGGCCCGGCATGCGTGAAATGCTGTCCACCACCGCAGCCATTTATGGCCGCGGCATGGGAGAGTCCGTTGCTCTCATCACGGACGGCCGTTTCTCAGGTGCAACGCGGGGCTTCTGCATCGGTCATGTGGGGCCGGAGGCGGCTGTCGGCGGTCCGATCGCGCTCGTGCGTGATGGTGACATTATCGCCATAGACGCCGAAAAAGGCACACTCGACCTTCTTGTCGACGAATCGGAGCTCGAATCTCGTCGCAAGGAGTGGAAGCCTCCTGCGAATCCTTATCAGAGCGGGGTCTTAAAGAAGTATGCGGATCAGGTTGGGCCGGCACGGTACGGTGCTGTCACCCATCCTGGCGGAAAGGCGGAAGTTGTCTGTTACGCGGATATCTAGATTATCTAGATCGCTTGTGGGGCTGGCACTGGTCGCAGTGCTGGCCTCGGCGTCCGGAGCGGCGGTCCGGGGCGAAACGTTCAAATCTCCAGAGGCCGCGTTCGAACAGGCTATGGCGGCGCTCCGGGCAGGACGCGTCGACCGCGCCTTGCCGGCGCTGGAATATGCGGCCGGCAAAGGCATGTTCCTCGCCGAATTCTATTTGGCTCGGGTCTTCGCGGACACGAGGGGCCCCTATACGGATCACGCGAAGGCCTACATGCTCTACCAGCGGCTCGCTGATCAGTATGCCGACATAGATCCGGACGACGACCAGCGCGCGCCTTTCGTCGCCAAATCATTCACCGCGCTTGCAGGCTATCTCGTGCGCGGAGTGCCCGAGCTCAATGTGAAGCCTGACCCGGAACGGGCGGCCGAGTACCTGCATCACGCGGCGACATTCTTCAATGACCAGGACGCGCAATTCGAGCTGGCGAAGTTCTATCTGCAGAAAGAAGATGATAATCCAGTATCGACCAAGCAGGCCTTGCATTGGCTTTCCGTGCTGACCGAGAAAGGGCATGCGGGTGCACAAGCCTTCCTGGCCGATCTCTACTGGCGCGGTAAGTTTGTCGACCGGAGTCCAATACGCGCTTACGCGCTGGTGACGGTGGCAGTCGAAAATGCGCCCGCGCACGAGCGCATTTGGATCGAGGACATTCACCAGAATATTTTCTGTGGTCTTCCCGCGGCCGAACGGGAGAATGCGCGCGGTCTGATCGAGTTCTGGCGTAAGCAATACGGGCGTGCGCCAGTTATGGATCGCTATGGCTTCTCACGGCTTCAGATCGGGCCCGTCCGCACGTGCAGCAACGGCGAGATCGTTCGCTTGCCAGGGCAGACCCTTGGAGTCCAGACGAGCAGCGGTGAATCGACTGACGTTTCGACGTCAGCCCTGAAGACCACGGAAAATCCTGTTCCCCCAGCCGCACCTGCGGTTGCGCAAGGCGACGCTGGCGGGTTCGGGATGCACGAGGCTGGCGCCGTCGTCAGCGAGAGCGAGCACTGATTTAGTCGAGCGATTGCGGGATATAGGTAGCCGCAGTTTCGTGCCGACCAGCTTAACTCGATAGGCATTCCGCGCGTGGCCACACGCAAGCCTCGGCTCGCTCGTCAGCGCGTGTCCAGCTCTATCCAAACCGGCACATGATCCGATGGCTTTTCCCAGGCGCGGGTATGGCGGTCGATGCCGGCTGATTGCAACCGATCCGCAGCCTGTGGGGACAGAAGGATGTGATCGATCCTGATCCCGTCGTTCTTCTGCCAGGCACCGGCCTGGTAATCCCAGAAAGTGAACAGGTCAGGATCGACGTGGCAGGCTCGGACCGCGTCGGTAAATCCCATATTCAGCAGAGCGCGGAAGCGAGACCGGGGCTCCGGCTGGAAGAGCGCATCGTTGACCCAGTTCTCGGGGTTCTTGGCATCCAGCGGCTCGGGAATGACATTGTAGTCACCCGCGAGAACCAATGGCTGCTCCTCGGCCAACAGCTCGCGCGCCCGCTGTGAAAAGCGGTCCATCCAGGCGAGCTTGTAAGCGAACTTCTCCGTTCCGATGGGATTGCCGTTCGGCAGGTAGATCGAGGCGATGGTGAGCGCTCCCCCAGGGATCGAAAGGGTCGCCTCGATGTAGCGCGCCTGAGCGTCTTCCGGCGCGCCGGGCAGTCCGGGTCGCACATCGTCGAACCGGGCCTTGGAGAGAATGGCAACGCCGTTGAAGCCCTTCTGCCCGTGCACCGCCACGTTGTAGCCGAGGCTCTCGAAGGGAGCCGACGGGAAGGCATGATCAACGCATTTGATCTCCTGCAGACACAGGATGTCTGGATTGGCATCGGCGATCCAAGTCAGCGCCGTATCGAGACGCGCCTTGATGCCGTTGATGTTCCAAGTCGCAATCTTCATGCCTTTGTCGGGCCAATCGCGTAATTGAAGCAGCGCTTCAGCTTTATTCCGAGCGCCATTCTCGATCTCGTGGAAGGAAACCCGCCCCTTTGCGCAACGATATGCTGGAGCCCAATTAGCAGCTTCCGCAGCGCTTGGCTAAGGGCATTCGCCTGTTCTTGTCATTCAGTCACTGTCGGAAAAAGCCCGCGGGCTATCCCCGCTGTTGATCTGGTTCAGGTGGCTGGAAGTGGATGAGACGAGATGGCCGCTTCGAATCGGGCCCTTGTCGTGTATCCTGCAGGTCCATGCAGCGGTATATCTTCATTACCGGCGGCGTGGTCTCCTCCCTCGGCAAAGGCCTCGCATCCGCGGCTCTTGGTGCGCTCCTCCAGGCTCGCGGCTACACCGTGCGCCTCCGCAAGCTTGACCCCTATCTCAATGTCGATCCGGGCACCATGAGCCCGTATCAGCATGGCGAGGTGTTCGTCACCGACGACGGTGCTGAGACAGATCTCGACCTTGGCCATTATGAGCGCTTCACCGGCGTGCCGGCCAAGCGCAGCGACAACATCACCACGGGGCGCATCTATCAGGAAATCCTGGCCAAGGAGCGGCGGGGCGACTATCTCGGCGCAACGGTGCAGGTGATCCCCCACGTCACCGATGCCATCAAGGAGTTCATCACAGCCGACAACGAAGGCATCGACTTTGTGCTGGTCGAGATCGGCGGCACTGTGGGCGATATCGAGGGCCTGCCGTTCTTCGAGGCCATTCGCCAGCTCGGCAACGAGCTGCCGCGTGGCTCATCGATCTATATTCACCTGACGTTGGTTCCCTACATTTCGAGTGCCGGTGAGCTGAAGACAAAACCGACCCAGCACTCGGTGAAGGAGCTGCGTTCGATCGGCATTCAGCCGGACATTCTGCTTTGCCGCGCCGACCGGCCGATTCCCATTTCAGAGCGGCGCAAGATCGCGCTCTTCTGCAATGTGCGCGAGGAAGCCGTCATTCAGGCGCTCGATGTGGCCTCCATTTACGATGTGCCGCTCGCCTACCATCGCGAAGGGCTGGATCGGGAAGTGCTGGCGGCCTTCGGCATCTGCGATGCGCCGCCGCCGGATCTCTCTCGCTGGGAGGCCATCAGTCACGCCATCGCCAACCCTGAAGGCGATGTCACCATCGCCGTCGTGGGCAAATACACGGAGCTGAAAGACGCCTACAAGTCGCTGATCGAGGCGCTTGTGCACGGCGGCATCGCCAACAAGGTCAGGGTGAACATCGATTGGATCGAGAGCGAAACCTTTGAGCGGGAGGACCCGGCTCCGTTCCTCGAGCACGTCGACGGTATTCTTGTGCCCGGCGGGTTCGGGGAGCGCGGCTCTGAGGGCAAGATCCTTGCCGCCCGCTTCGCTCGCGAGCATCGCGTGCCCTACTTCGGCATCTGCTTCGGCATGCAGATGGCGTGCATCGAGGCCGCGCGCAATCTGGCTGGCATCAAGGAGGCCAGCTCTACCGAGTTTGGCCCGACTCCGGAGCCGGTTGTCGGCCTACTGACCGAATGGATGCGCGGGGATCAGCTGGAAAAGCGCAGGGCGGGCGGCGATCTTGGCGGCACGATGCGGCTCGGGGCTTACGAGGCGCATCTCAAGCCGAATAGCAAAATAGCCTCCATTTACGGCACGACGGTCATTTCGGAGCGCCATCGCCACCGGTACGAGGTGAATCCGAAATACCTCCAGCGACTGGAGGAAGCGGGGCTCTTTTTCTCCGGCATGTCTCCTGACGGCCTTCTTCCCGAGACCATCGAGTACCCGGATCACCCGTGGTTCATCGGTGTCCAGTTCCATCCCGAGCTGAAGTCGCGGCCATTCGATCCGCACCCGCTCTTCAAGAGCTTCATCGCTGCTGCGGTGGAGCAGTCGCGGTTGGTCTAGCAGCCCTCGATTCGGGTGTGCTTTCGCGGCCACACACCAGGCAGCTTTTTGGTCTTCAAGCGAATGTCATCCGTTGTCTGCGGACCAAGACTAGTGCTTAATCTGAGCAACCTGTGGAGAAGCTGTGGAAAAGACACGGCAAATTGTCCGCGGTGATTGTCCGCGGACTCCACAGGGCTGAGCAATCTTGAGGCAAACAGCCTTCACATCGCAGAGCCGCTTCTTCGAGATGTGGGGGGCACGACGGGTCGGCCGTTGGGGGAGAGGCGACCCGTCAGTCGGGGGGAGGGGCCGAGACTGCGTCAGGCGCGATGGAACACGCGGCGCAGCTCGGCCTTCGCTCGTTCAAGGGTTCGGCGCCGTTCTGCCGGCAGGTTCCGGCCGGCACGATTGATATAGAAGTTCAGCATCGACATTGCGGACTGGAACGGCGTGCCCTTGCGGCGGGTGCTCGTCTCTGCGGAACGCTTCAGGGACCGCGCGATGGCCGCAGGATCATCCCAGGTGAAAACACCCGGCTCGAGATCGAGCGCGTTGCTGGTGCGCGTCACCTCCTGGGACCAGTACCTCTGCGCGTTCGACCGTTCGGAGGCGCGGCTGCGGCGGCTCTGCTGTCTCTGATCCCGTTTGGTCGTTCTTGCCACCATGCTCCGTTCGATGCGAACCACTGTCTCAAGGGTGGTTCATCAACAGGAAATCGGCATCAGGCGTTCCCAGGCAGGCGAACTCTTTCGCGGCTCTACCCCTGGTGTAAGCTGTCCGTTCGGCATCTCAGTTCGGGAGCGCGCGAATGCCAACGCGAGGGCATTGCTTGTGCCGGGCCATCGCCTACGAGTTCGACGGCGAGCCCAAGTGGGTCGTCTACTGCCACTGTGAGAGCTGCCGGCGCGCGACATCGGCGCCCGTTACCACGTATGTCGGCGTCAAGCTCGATCAGTTTCGATACGTGAAAGGCGGACCCGCCGTGTACGAATCCTCCGCAGGTGTCCGGCGCTATTTCTGCTCGCGGTGCGGCTCGCCTATGGCATATATGGCCGACCGTTATCCGGGCGAAATCCACTTGCACGCCGGCACACTCGCTGATCCCAACCAGGTGAAACCGCGCGCTCATGTTTTCGCTGGCGAGCAGCTATCATGGTTCGAGATTGCCGATAACCTGCGGCGCTACGAGGCGCTGGGCGGCAAAGGAGTGGTGCCACTGCGAGTTGGGCCGCGGCCCAATACCACCGAGCCTGGCGGCTCTGAGATCGAGGCTTGAAGCCCTAAGAAGGCAATAATGACTGAGACCCAATCGATCGCACCCGATTCCACCGTCACGGTCGGATCCGTTACGTTTGCCAACAACCGGCCAATCGCCCTTTTCGCTGGCCCTTGCCAGATGGAAAGCCGCGCGCATGCCCTCGAAATGGCTGCGGCCCTGAAGGAAATCTGTGGCCGGCTCGGAATTGGGCTCGTTTACAAAACGTCGTTCGATAAGGCCAACCGCACGAGTTTGTCAGCGAAGCGCGGCATAGGACTGGCTGCGGCGCTGCCGGTTTTCGCCGAAATTCGCGAGAGTCTCGGATTGCCCTGCGTGACCGACGTGCACGAGCCGGCACAGTGCGCGCCAGTGGCCGAGGTTGTGGATGTACTGCAAATCCCCGCCTTTCTCTGCCGCCAAACGGACCTGCTGGTGGCCGCGGCAAAGACTGGCCGGGTGGTGAAAATCAAGAAGGGCCAGTTCCTCGCGCCCTGGGACATGAAGAATGTCGTCGCCAAAGTTACGGGAAGCGGCAACACAAAGGTTCTCGTAACCGAGCGCGGCGTGAGCTTTGGTTACAACACTTTGGTGGTCGATATGCGATCGCTGCCGATCATGGCCGAGACGGGCGCTCCAGTCATTTTCGATGCGACCCACTCGGTCCAGCAGCCGGGTGGCCAGGGCACGTCCTCAGGCGGGGACCGGCGTTTTGTGCCGGTATTGGCCCGCGCGGCTGTTGCCGTGGGCATCGCCGGACTTTTCATTGAAACTCACCAGGACCCCGACAAAGCGCCCTCGGACGGACCAAATATGGTTCCACTTCGCCAGCTCGAATCGCTCCTTTCGGAGGTGATGGAGATCGACCGCGCGGTAAAAAAACAATAAGACACAGGTTTTCGTGCTCGATTACTTGCCCTTACCTTATTCTCTTGGACAATGCGTTTATTCGAGAAAAACCTCTGTTGAAGGACCGGGAAACGCGATCCGGTCGATGCTGGAAATGAAATCATGAAGCGGATCATCTGCATCGGCCACGCCGCGCTCGATTACATCTACCGAATCGAAGCTTTCCCCAAAGTCCCGTCAAAGGTTCGTGCCCTGGAGCACGTCGAGAGCGGCGGCGGAATGGCGGCTAACGCTGCAGCAACGATCGCGCGTCTCGGTGGCAAGGCTGAGCTTTGGAGCCGCGTCGGTGACGACGATGCTGGCGTAAAGATCCGGGCTGGGCTCAGAAGCCTTGGCGTCGACGTCCGTTCCGTGCAGGCGTTCGAGGAAGGGCGCACCTCGACCTCCGCGATTATCGTCGATGATGCCGGCGAGCGGCTCATTGTGGGCGCGCGCGACATCAACATGCCGTCCGGCACGAGCTGGCTACCGCTGGAGCGCATCAAAGGCGCTGGGGCGGTGCTGGGCGATGTGCGCTGGCTTGAGGGACTACGCGTGTCCTTCGCCCGCGCGCGGAAGGAGGGCGTGCCCACAGTGCTCGACGCCGATCTCGGCGCCCGTGAGGCACTGGCCGAGGTGCTGGAGCTGACGGATTACGCGATATTTTCCGCGCCCGCTCTAGAAGACTTCATTCCGGAAATCGAGATTGGCGAGAAATTGAAGCGCGTGCTGGCATTCGGCCCGAAGCACGCTGGCGTCACGCTGGGCGCCGATGGCTACCGATGGATGGAAGCGTCCGGGGAAGGACACCAGCCGGGCTTCAAGGTGGACGTGGTCGACACCACCGGAGCCGGGGATGCCTTCCACGGCGCATTCACACTTGCTCTTGTGGAGGGACAGCCGATCGAGGCCTGCGCACGGTTTGCGTGCGCGGTTGCGGCCATGAAGTGCACCCGAATCGGCTCCCGGGCGGGCCTGCCTACCCGCGCGCAGGTCGAGAGCTTTCTGGCGGCTCGGAACTGAGGATGCAACTTTTCGGAGCCAGCCGGCAGGGCCCCTAATGGCGGCTTATCGAGGCGATCGAGTTGGTCGCTTTGCACAACTTCACCTGCCACGTCAGTGCGACTGTCCATAGTGTAGACGCCACCCGCGCCTGCAGCTAAATGGGTCGCGCAATACCGATCCGGGCCGGCGTGCACCGTCCGGCCGGGCAACAACGAGGAAGCCAATGCCCCCAGCTCACCCCACGGCTGCGACGAGCGCAGACGTGAGCCACAAGGATATGGCCAACGCCATTCGCGCGCTCGCCATGGACGCAGTCGAGAAGGCCAAGTCGGGGCATCCCGGCATGCCAATGGGCATGGCCGACGTCGCAACTGTGCTTTTCACCAGATTTCTGCGTTACGACGCTTCCGATCCCGCCTGGCCCAACCGCGACCGCTTTGTGCTCTCGGCCGGCCATGGCTCCATGCTGCTTTACGCGCTGCTCTACCTGACCGGCTATCCGGGCATGGACATCGAGCAGATCAAGCAGTTCCGCCAGCTCGGCTCGAAGACCGCCGGCCACCCCGAGTATGGGCACGCCCCAGGCATCGAGACGACCACTGGGCCGTTAGGCCAGGGCATTGCCACCGCGGTCGGAATGGCGATTGCAGAACGCATCTGGAACGCGCGTCTCGGGCCCGACGTTATTGATCACCACACGTATGTGATCGCGGGCGATGGCTGCCTGATGGAAGGCATCAGCCAGGAGGCCATCACGCTTGCGGGGCACCTTGGGCTGGGCAAGCTGATTGTGCTGTTCGACGACAATGGAATCTCCATCGACGGGCCCACTTCGCTTTCCACCTCCGAGGATCAGATTCGGCGCTTCGAGGCCGCTGGTTGGAACACGGCTGCAGTCGATGGGCACGATCCGGACGCCGTGGCCGCCGCCATCTCGCGCGCCCGTTCTGATGGCAGCAAGCCCTGGCTCATCGCCTGCAAGACCACGATCGGGTTTGGCGCCCCCAAAAAGCAAGGGACGGCTGGAGTGCACGGCTCTCCGCTCGGTAGTGATGAAATCGCAGCGGCGAGACAGACGCTTGGGTGGCCTCATCCGCCTTTCGAGGTGCCGGAGCCAATTCTGAAAGCTTGGCGCTCCGCTGGGCGCCGCGGGGCTGAGGAGCGGGCGAGATGGCAGGAGCGTTGGGCCAAGATCGATGCCAAGCTGCGCGAGAGCTTCGAGCACCCAGTGGCTGCGCATGGTGAGGCTCTTCGGCAGGCAATCCTTGAGGCCAAACGCAAGGCCGCGGCTGAAACCGCCAAGAAGGCGACACGTCAGTGGTCCGAATTCACGCTGGATTACCTGGTGCCGGTCTTGCCGGGTTTGATCGGAGGCTCAGCCGATCTGACGGGCTCGAACAACACCAAGACCAAATCGCAGACCGTCATCAGGAAAGGCGATTTCAGCGGCACCTACATCCATTACGGCATTCGCGAGCACGCCATGGCAGCGGCCATGAACGGGCTGGCGCTTTACGGCGGCCTGATCCCGTATGGCGGCACCTTCCTCGTGTTCTCTGACTATTGCCGCCCGGCCATTCGCCTTTCAGCTTTGATGCGCCAGAGGGTCATTTACGTAATGACCCACGACTCAATCGGTCTCGGCGAGGATGGGCCAACGCACCAGCCGATCGAGCATCTCGCGAGCCTCAGAGCGATGCCGAACCTCAACGTCCTGCGCCCGGCGGATGGGGTCGAGACGGTCGAGTGCTGGGAGATCGCTGTGCGCCCGAGCGATACACCCAGCATCCTCGCGCTGACTCGGCAGCCCGTGCCGAACCTGCGCACGACGCACACCGACGAGAACCTTTGCGCCAAAGGCGCGTATGTCTTGCGTGAAACTTCGGGCAAGCGCGACGTCACCTTGCTGGCCACGGGGTCGGAGGTCGGACTCGCGGTCGAGGCGGCAGAGGCGCTGGCTGGGCAAGGGATCGCGGCGGCCGTGGTTTCAATGCCGTGCTTCGAACTTTTCCGCCAGCAGCCGGAAGGCTATCGCCGCGCTGTGCTGGGAGATGCTCCTCGGATCGGCATCGAAGCGGCCGTCGTCCAGGGCTGGCATGAGTGGCTCGACAAGGATGACGTGTTCATCGGGCTCAGCGATTTCGGTGCTTCAGCGCCGGGCGCGGCCTTGTTCCAACACTTCGGCCTGACGCCTGCGCGGGTTGTCGAAACGGCGCTGGCCCTTATCGCGAAACGCAGGTGACATCACAGGAATGGGAGATCGTCCATGGACCTCGATAAGCTCAAGACGACGGCAGGTCTCGACGTTCATGGGAAGCGCGTTCTGGTGCGCGCCGATCTCAACGTTCCTGTGCAGGACGGCCAGGTGACGGATGCGACCCGGCTCGAGCGGCTGATTCCTGGCATTCGAGACTTGTCGAGCCGCGGCGCTCGCGTCGTCATCATCTCGCACTTTGGACGGCCGAAAGGAAATTGGGCACCGGAGTTCTCGCTGAAACCTGTCGCCGACAAGCTGTCCGATCTGATGGGCACACCGATTTCTTTCGTGGAAGATTGCGTTGGACCGACGGCTCAGCAGGCGGTGAACTCCTTATCGCCTGGTCAGATCGTGGTGTTGGAAAACCTTCGGTTCCACAAGGGCGAGGAAAAGAACGATCCCGAGTTCGCGAAAGAGCTGGCGGCACTCGGGGACCTCTACGTCAACGACGCGTTTTCCAGCTCTCACCGGGCCCATGCCTCAACCGAGGGTGTGACGCACTATCTGCCGAGCTACGCCGGCCCGTTGATGATGGAGGAGATCGAGGCGCTGCGGTCCGCGCTTGAGCGGCCCGATCCCCCCACGGCAGCCATCGTCGGTGGTGCGAAG
>QGVC01000437.1 GCA_003242645.1 Pseudomonadota bacterium | reverse complement strand
CCTCGGACCTTTGCTTCACAGCTTCGGGTGGCCCCTCGAAGACCTTGATCGCGTCGCGGCGGGGACGCTCGCCGGTCATCTGCTGGAGTGCGGCGCTCAGTTGACCGGCGGCTACTTCGCAGATCCTGGCTACAAAGATGTACCGGGTATGGACAATATCGGCTACCCGGTCGCTGAAATCGACGCCGACGGATGCGTGGTGGTCGGGAAACCGGCCGGAACTGGGGGACTAGTCGACCGTCGGACAGTGACGGAGCAGATTCTCTACGAGATCCACGATCCGGCCGCCTACCTTACCCCTGACGTGGTGCTCGACATCACTGAGGTTGAGATTGAAGAGATTGGCGAAAATCGCGTGCGCGTGACCGGCGCGCGCGGACACCCCAAGCCGGAAAAGCTGAAGGCCACAGTTTGTATCGATGGCGGTTTTCTTGCTGAGGCTGAGATTTCCTATGCTGGCCCCAACGCGGCAGCACGCGCGAGGCTGGCCATCGATACGGTTAGGAAACGCGTCGCCCGGCAATTGCCTCATCTGACACTTCGGACAGATGCGATCGGTGTGATGAGCGTTCATGCGGACCTGGCCGGCGAAGCCGCGCAAGAGGCTTGGCTGCGTGCACCGGATGACATTCGCGTTCGCTTCGCCGCGCAGTTTCCTGACACCGAGACGGCCGAAATTTTACTCGGCGAGGTCGAGGCCCTCTATTGCGCCGGTCCAGCTGGAGGAGCGGGCCTCCGCAGGCACATAACGCCAAGGCTGCTCAGCGCCTCGTGTCTGATAGAGCGCGATCTGGTGACCCCCACGGTATCAATGCTGGAGGGCGCGCCATGAGCGATTTCGTCGAGGTTCCGCTCCACAGAATCGCCTACGCCCGCTCGGGCGACAAAGGCAACCGGCTGAATATCGCGTTGATCGCGGCTGCTCCACGCTACTATCAGTCGATCGCGGAACAGATGACCGAGAGCCGCGTAGCGGCCATTTTCGCCACCCGCCGGCCGACGCGCGTCGTCCGCTACGACCTGCCGAAACTTTGCGCCTTCAATTTTGTGCTCGATGACGTGCTCGAGGGCGGGGTGAACTCCAGTCTTAATCTCGATGGTCATGGCAAGAGCTTGTCGTACCTGCTCCTTGCCGCACCGGTCCGCATTTCACGTAGTCTTCTGGAGGGCGGCGAAAACTGCATAACAAGCGATGCTTCCGTTAGCCCAGCACAAAGATAAAGGAGGAAACAAAATGTTTGGAAAAAGATTTGCGGTATTATTTGGATTGGCGCTCGCCCTTGCGACGCCGGCATACGCGCAGCAGAAGCTGCTGATCGGATCAACCAGCGCATCCTCATCGCATTATGGCTATTTCGTCGCGGTTTCCCAGCTGATCAATCAGAAGATCGAGGGAGTTGATAGCTCCGTCGTGGAGACCGGCGCGACCGTAGACAATTTACGCCGCTTTGCGCGTAAGCAAATCGACATCGGTCTCGTCACAACAAACACCGGCTATCAGGCCTATGCTGGGATAGGTGATTACGAAGGCAAGCCTGTCGACACGCGATTGCTCTGGGTCTATGTTCCCGCACCCCAAAACGTGGTGGTGCGCGCTGATTCCGGTGTGACCAAATTGGAGGATTTGAACGGTAAGAAGTTCAATCCTGGACTGCGCGGCTCGGCCACCGAGAAAACCACCGAAGCGGTTTTTGAGCTCCTTGGCATCAAGATCGATCCCGTTCGCGGCTCCACGACAGACATTGTGGACGCTATCAAGGACAATCGCGCCATTGGATATGTCAAGAGCGGCGCCGGCAACCGTCTGGACGGCTCGACGCTGGACATCATGACATTCACTAAGCTGAATGTCCTCTCATTGACGCCAGAACAAGCGGCCAAGATCCGTGAAAACCTGCCGGAGCTCGGCATCGTCGAGGTTCCTGCCGGTGCGGCCGAGGGCATTCCAGCCTATACGACATGGAGCTTTGGCGTGGCAGTCCATGCTCGGCCCGATCTCGACGAGGATATCGTCTACAAGATCACGAAGGTCGCCATGGAGGACGAGACCGTTCAGGCAAATGCTCTGGCGGAATTGAAGGGCGTAAACCTCATCGAGACGACGTTGAAGTACGGCTCTGTCCCGCTGCATCCGGGTGCCGCCAAGTATAACCGAGAGAGGGGATACGACATCCCTGAGCGCATCGCGCCGAAATAACCTCGACCGAAGTACAAGACGATGAACGCGGAAATCGACGAGACAAGCGGGGCGACCACACGACCGTCCCGCTTCGTCAAAGCCGTTACTCGCTGGCTGTGTATCGCACTCGGCCTGTTCGTGCTCTACACAGCTGCGTTCGGGCAGTTTGAGAGCCTGCTCCAGCGCTCGATTTTCACCGCATTCACCGTGGTGGCTACGCTGCTGATCTATCCTTTGCGTCCCCGCGGCACGATGAAGGCCGTCGGCATTGCGGTTGATGCCGTTCTGATCAGCGTCGCCCTCGCCGCCTGTCTTTATGTCGCCGTCTACTACGACGACATCATGGTCAACCTGCCGACGGCCGAGATGCACGACATGCTGCTCACGGCCGGCCTCGTTCTCGCCATTCTCGAAGCCTCGCGTCGTGCCGTCGGTCCAATCTTTCCTGGGCTCGTGCTGGTCGGGATCGCGTACGCGTTTTTCGGCCAGTATTTGACGGGCCCGCTCGCCCACCGCGGCTTTGATGCCGCCTTTATCACCGAGACACTCCTGCTCGGAGATCTCGGTGTCTGGGGCTTGCTGACCGGCGTAGCAGGCACGACGATTGCCGCTTTCGTGCTGTTCGGCAGCACCCTGCTCTTCACCGGCGCGGGTCAAACCTTCATGGATTTGGCCATCCGGATCGCCGGGCGCAGCCGTGGCGGGGCAGCGAAAATCGCCACCATCGCCTCGGGCCTCTTCGGCACGATCAGCGGCAGCGCTGTCGCCAATGTTGCTACCACGGGAAATTTCACCATTCCATGTTAGCAGGGGCTTCCCTTTCCCGGAATTTTTGC
>QGVC01000436.1 GCA_003242645.1 Pseudomonadota bacterium | reverse complement strand
CCCCTCATCTGTCTCCACACCGCCGGGGCTGACAGCCGCCAGTACCGCCACTTGATGAATGACACGGCGGTTACGGACCGGTTCCGCGTCATCTGCTTTGACATGCCCTGGCACGGCCGCTCCGATCCTCCCGACAAGTGGTGGCTCCAGACTTACCAGCTGACCACCGAGAGCTATCTCGCAACCATCGAGGCCGTGTGGCGCGCTCTTGAAGTCGAGCGCCCGGTGTTCCTCGGCTGCTCGATGGGCGGGGCGATCGTGCTGAGAATCGCCGGCGATTTCCAGGACGAGATCCGCGGCGTGATCGGCCTCGAAAGCGCCGCTTACGCCCCGGGACGTTACAATGAATTCCTACACCATCCCGCCATTCATGGCGGCGAGCTGGTCGCGACCTACACGTGGGGCCTCAACGCTCCTCAAAGTCCGGAGGCGGGCAAACGCGCCAACTGGTGGTACTATGCCCAGTCTGGACCCGGCGTTTATCGCGGGGACGTAATGTTTTACAGCCTGGACTTCGATGCTCGGGAGCACATCAAGAAGATCGACACCTCGAAATGCAAGGTGAGCCTCCTCACCGGCAGCTACGATTACTCGTGCACGCCCGCGATGACCGAAGAGGTCGCCAAGGCCATCCCCGGTTGCCGCTATACCGAAATGAAGGACATCGGGCACTTTCCGATGATCGAAAACTATGAGCTTTTCCGGACCTACCTTCTGCCGGAGCTCGAGTACATGGCAGCAGATTGACGATCGCCACCCTACAGCAATGGAAGAGGATGATCGGTCAAGCGTCGGACCCACCCACCACTCGGCATGGCTCCGACGACTGACTCGATCGCAACAGAACGCATTTTACGGAGGGAGCACGATGTCGCTCGAACCCTATGAGGTCTACGCCGTCCGTTACGCTCACAATCCCGCAGCGCGGTCATCCCATAATTTTCTCGGCGGCGACCCGCACGACGTGCCCATGCCGCTCGACTATTTCGTCTGGGCTATCAAGGGCAACGGGCGCACGTTCATCGTGGACACGGGGTTCGATGAGCAAATGGCGAAAAAACGCAAGCGGGATTTCCTGCGTTCGCCGGGCGAAGGGCTAAAGACGATCGGCATCGACCCCGATGCCATCAAGGACGTGATCATCACGCATATGCATTACGACCATTGCGGCAACTACGACCTTTTCCCTAATGCCAAGTACCACCTGCAGGATATCGAAATGGCCTATTGCACGGGCCGCTGCATGTGCCACGAGGCGCTGAAAGTGCCGTTTGAGGTGGAGGACGTCGTGGCGATGGTGCGGAAGGTGTTCGCCGGCCGCGTATGCTTCCACGATGGCACCGCCGAAATCGCGCCTGGGATTACCGTTCACCACGTCGGCGGCCACAGCAAAGGCCTGCAGGTCGTGCGTGTCTGGACGCGTCGCGGTTGGCTGGTCGTTGCCTCCGATGCCAGCCATTTCTACGCCAACATGGAGCAAGGCCGTGCGTTTCCCATCCTGCACAGCCTCGCCGACACGCTCGAAGGCTATAACAAGCTCTGGGAGCTCGCGAGCGATCGCTCAAACGTTATTCCCGGCCACGATCCGATTATTCTCGAGCGCTATCCCGCGCCGGCGCCCGGATTGGAAGGGATCGTCGTGCGCCTCGATGCGGATCCGAGAACGTGACGAGGCTGCACGCCGCGCGAAATTACGAATGACTTAGAGGCCGAGATAGGCCTCGCGCACTCTCGAATTCTGAAGCAGCGCCTCGGCCGTATCGCTCAGCACGATCCGGCCGGATTCCAGCACGTAGCCGCGAGAAGCAACGGCGAGAGCGAGCGCTGTGTTCTGCTCGACGAGCAGAATGGACGTGCCGCGCTTGTGAATTTCGACCAGCGCATCGTGCACCTGATCGACGACGATGGGCGCCAGGCCGTGGCTTGGCTCGTCGAGGATCAGCATGCGCATGCCCAGCATCATGGCGCGGCTCAACGCGACCATCTGCTGCTCACCGCCGGACAATGTTCCCGCGCGCTGTCTCCGCCTCTCCTTCAGACGCGGAAAAAGCGCGTAGCAGTCCTCGAGCCGGCGACGGTACTCCGGGTCGTGCCGGACCGTATATGCGCCCATGAGGAGGTTCTCCTCCACCGTCATGTCGGGAAAGAGATGCCGGCTTTCGGGAACATGGGCGATGCCGAGCTTTGGCACCTCGTGCGGCTTGAGCTTCATCAGGTCGGTGCCATCGAAGATCATCCGGCCGCGTGCGCGTGGCACGAGGCGGGAGATCGTGCGCAGCAGCGTGCTCTTGCCGGCGGTATTTGCGCCGATGACGCACACGAACTCCCCTTCGTTGACCTCCAGCGAAATTCCGTGGAGCACGTCGCTGTCGTAGCCGGCGTAAAGATCCTGGATTGAAAGCAGCGGCTCGCGAGACACCTGCCCGGCCTCCCCGTTACGCATATTCCCGGCCCAGATAGGCTCGCACCACCTCCGGGTTTCGCGATATGTCCTCCGGCGAGCCCTCCGCGATTTTCCGGCCGAAATTCAAAACGATAATCCGCTCACACAGCGACATGATCGCGTGCATGTGGTGCTCCACCACGACCACCGTCAGCCCGTCGTCCCGCAATTGGCGAATGAGCGCCATGATCTCCTGCATCTCGACGCGGTTCAGCGCGGCCATCACCTCGTCGAGCAGCAAGACTTTGGGCTGAGTGGCAAGACTCCGCGCCACCTCAACACGGGCGCGCTCCGGAAAAGAGAGATCCTTCGCCAGCTTATTCGCGATTCCGACGAGACCCACACGCTCGAGGCAGCCTTCCGCAATCTTGCGCGCCTCGGCGACATTGCTGCGCAGCAGAGCGCCGATCAGCACGTTGTCGAGAACAGACGTTTCCGCGAATAGGGCCACGTTCTGGAACGTCTTGGTCATCCCGCGCGCGGCGACTTTGTGGGGCTTCAGGCCTGTAATGTCCTCGCCTTCAAGGCGAACGGATCCGCTCGTTGGGCTGTGCAGACCGACAAGGGTGTTAAAGAG
>QGVC01000435.1 GCA_003242645.1 Pseudomonadota bacterium | reverse complement strand
CTGTGGTCAAGGTAGAACTGAATCTCGCGGGCCTTTGGGGAAAGTACTTCTCTCGACTCCAGCGTCTGTTTGACATCAGCATGTTCCTGAAGAGCGGATGCGCTGAGTTGCAGGAGGGCGAACTCCGTGATCTGGGTACGCTCATGGTATTTCACTTGGCTTCGGGTGATCGTCCACCATTTGAAGAAATGCGAGCCCAGGCTGATCAGTGGTTGCTCAGAGGATTTTTTCGCGACGCGATGGAGCATACGGGCTTGTTTCTCGATGAGTGCCTTACAGCATGCGCGTTCATCGAACTGTCAGCGCGCAAGAAGGCCACTGGCGCAGAACTGAAGCAGCTCTTGTCAGTTGGACCGAAGAAGATCCACAAACTTCATCTGCCACAGAAGCTCGAAAAACTGGAGCGCGATTACGGCATTGACTCCCCGTTGGCGGCTCACATCCTTTCAATGAATAAACTCCGTGCTTGCGTGGTTCATAGATTGGGCGTTGTCTCCGCGTTAGATGTAGACGACTCAGCCAGCCTGCGCGTGAGATGGAGAACCACGCGGCTCACTGCTCGTGGTGAGACGAGCGGCCATGAAGTTCTGCTCGATCGTCCTGGGGTCCACATAACCGAAGGATCAGTAATTCAGCTTCAGTTCATCGATCATGAGAAGGCGTTTGCGCTCGGAGAGAAGATCGAATTGAGCGCGGAGGAAGTTCACGCATGCCTAGTGACTTTCTTTCATTTTGGTCAATCGACCGCTCAGTTGGTAGAGGCGTTCGCGAAGAGACTCGGCTTAGAGCTGAGAGAAGCAGCGAAGAATGCCTAACAACACGTTCAACACCGACCGTCCAAACGCTAGTGCGTTTGGGTCCGCGCTGCGCGTGCGCAGCGCCGGCGGGTTAACGTGAGCGTTAGGCGGCGCTTCTTCTGGGGACCCCTCGTGACCGACGCATACGACCCAAAGCTCGTGCGCATTGAGAGACTGCCGCTAGAGGGCGTCCGCATAGATCGAGTGCACGGAAGGGAGTACGTCGTGACTCCTCGCTACTACCTAGTACGAGACAAGAACTTAAGAGTCCATGGGGCATGGATGATCGAACTGCACCAGAAGCTCGTGGAGCGAAACAGCGGAGAGGTGCAGGAGGCCACTATAGTGAGAGCGGCCATGGCGCCAACCAGGGCTTCGAAGCGTATGGCCGCTCTCACGAGGCAATCGATAATGATTGTCCCCGCAACCCAAGGCGCATATGCGGGTCGCCCTTATGCACACGTCTCATTTCGACCCCCGCAAGCACAAGGCGGACGTCGGACTGCCACACGCGGACAGAAGGATTCACTGCCGGACTGGTTCTCACGGATCTACGGGCGCCGGGTTCGATTGAGATCTACCGTTCAAGGAAGGATCCAATCCGGCACCGTCGTCGGCAAGCGCCTATCCAAGTTTCACGACATCAAGCAAGTGGTCGTCTTTGATGAGTGGAGCGACGATCACTTCATACGCTTCTTTTTTGTTGTGCGCGTCTACGCAGCCGACCGAGGCTACGCCTTCGAAGCAAGTGCTGAGCAGTAGTGCCGCGCCGCCTAGCAACTCGCTAGAGCGCAGCCGTGAAAGATAAGGTGCTTGGTCATGGCGCCGGCGTGCGGCGCGCTCAGCTCAACCGTTAGGCAACAGCTTGGAGTCACAAAATGAGCTTCCGGTTTCGCCTAGGTCCATTCACTTTCGGTCGTACGGGCACTCGTCTGAGTCTGTGGCGCCGTGGGACAGGAGTGTCGATCCCTCTGTCGGGAAAAGGCCGCTCTTTTGGCAAGCTAGGTATCGGCCCGGCTAGCTGGTATTTCAGCGGATCGAGTGGAGTGAAGAGCGACAATGCGAAAACATCAGGTAGCAGCACTAATGGAATCATGCGTCTGTTAAAAGCGTTGCTGGGAATTGTTTTTATGGGCTTGGGTTCAGTTCTCGCAATTGGTTCTCTTATGTCCCTATTCGGAGGCAGTGTTGCTCCCGCCATGATTTCCGGAGCAATAGCAACCCTACTCATCTTCTTTGGTGCGCGTTGGTTTACAGGAAAACGCCCTGATGGTGCGTGGAGAAGTGATCCAGCCACCGAACGACAAAAGAGTTTTGCAAACGATCTGGGTATTCAATATCCGGAAAACGTAACCAAAGGCGAGTTATCAGACATGATTTCCAAGATAACAGGAAAATAGCTGGCGTGACTTTTATCCAGCCTAACTATCGCTTCGAGGCGGACGCGCAAAAGCGGCGCGCCGCTCAAGCTTGTCGTTCGGCTGAGAAATAGCGAGACATGAACGAAGCCACGTACATCGAGGACCTCTTGGGCGCAACGCCTGGCGTGACGTGCGTTGACATTGTTGGCGAATCCCCGAGGGTCTTTCTCATTGAAGGTGACGTGGAGCTTGTACTGGCTGTCCTGAACACATTCGCTGAAGCACCTCAATACGAGCAGACATCGTCAACAACGGTACGTGTGTGGCTTGAGTAGCGGCGTATGGCAGAAGAAGAGAAGCAGCCAAGTTTCCTGGTCCGGTGGTTGATTTGTTGCTTCTGGCCCGGATTTGGTTACGCCCTGATGTCAACCTGTTTGCTGGCCATTCCAATGCTCATCATCGGGTTTTCACGAGATGACATCCAGACGCTGTTCATGTTCTCCATTCCTGCGTGGGGATACTATTGGGCAAGTCAGAAGTAAGACCATGAATCAGCGGAGCCGAACAAATTGCTGCAGGCGACGTGCGAAGACGCACGCGCCTGAGCAATGGCGTTGGGCATGAAGGCTAGGATGCTTACGTTCGCTGAGATCGTGGCGTTGATCGCACTGGTAACATCGATCGCCAGTTTCGCATTGGCCGCCTACAATGTCTTGCGTGACCGAGCTCGGCTCAAGATTCGGAGCAAGTTCTATCCTGCGTCGGCCTTCGGACCCGATCGTTTCACCGTTCACATTGCAAACGCAGGGCGCAGGCCCATCATCCTCCGGCTGCTTGGCGGCAGTGATCGAGATGGGAAATGG
>QGVC01000434.1 GCA_003242645.1 Pseudomonadota bacterium | reverse complement strand
TTGGGAATTGTATTAAAGACAAGGTGTACTTTATCGAGATGGCTCCAGCTAGCAGATGGCCGACCAATGACACTGGATGGATTGGACCAACAGGCGCCGAGTTATCGAAGGACTTGCCAATCTCCCAGGGTAGACCCTTGGCAAAAGATTCCCGCTGCCGATCACGCCGCGTAAGGTCGACTCCAGCGGCATAGCCGAAAACGAGATCAAGGGCGCGATCGGCGGAAACATTTGCGCCACTCTTGCCGATGGCAACGACCAGCTCGACTTCGAATTGAAAATCATCGGTTTGCGGCGGATAGGGAATTTCAGATCCCTCCGTGACGACGGCATCGGTGGGCTTTTGAAAGAAAAATGGCGGGTCCCGCTCGTCGGCCTCCTTCATTTCTCGAATATGCTCGAGGTAATTGCGGCCGACGCAGTAGACACGCCGCACGGGAAACAGCTCTTCCCGACCGACAATGGGCAGCGTGACGATCTTTGGAGCGAACAGCAGCGCCATCACGCAACCATCGGCGCAAAAAGCTGGGTCAGGATCATTGGCAAAGTAGCACCCCCCTCGAACACACATCCGTGATTGATCATTACCCTATCGATCAAAGGATTATATGCATCTTCCTATCTGTCAAGGCAAAATGTATACATCTTGTCAGGCATCGTGCTCGAGGTGATTACGCGGGGAGGTGGAAAAATTCTCGCAAAGGTAACGCGGTTCTAGCCTTGCGAGAAGGAAGCGGTTAAGACGCAAATTTAGTCATCGCTGCAAGGAAAGTGTGCAAGTGGAGAACTCAAACAAAAAGCCGTCCAAGAACGCCAACGGAGCCACAACCCGGAGCGAGTCGATCGCCGCAACATTACGCGCTGCGATCTTGGCTGGAGAGTTCGCTCCTGGCGAACGCATGTATGAGCTCGAGCTTTCGGAAAGACTGAAGGTTTCCCGCACGCCTATTCGCGAAGCGCTGAAGTCTCTCGCAGGTGAGGGGCTCTTGGACCACGTCCCAAATCGCGGCTATTACGTGCGCGCCTACTCTGTGGACGACATTGTTGAGGCATACGAGATCCGGGCCGCGCTGGAGGGGCTGGCCGCGCGGCGTGCCGCGCAGCTCGGTCTGGCCGCGGAGCAGCGGGCGATCATCGAGAAGGCACTTGGTGACGGCGAGGCTCTCCTAAAGAAAGGGCACTTCACCGCGAGCGATCGCATTCTCTATGGCGAGATCAATGCCGCCTTCCATAGCGCCGTTCTTGCCGGGAGCCAGTCACGGATGCTGCGGGATCAGCTTCGCCTTACCCAGCAGATTGCCCCATCTTCCCATCGGAACATTATCGCATTCGAGCGCCGCGATGTGCGCCGCCGGCACGACGATCATTACCGAATTTACGAAGCCATCCTGTGTCGGGACGGTGGCCGGGCCGAACTGTTGATGCGCGACCACGTCGAAAGCGTGAAGATCTCGCTTATCCGCTCGATTTCGCGCGATTTTCTTCCATCGCCAGAAAAGCGCGGTGGGCGATCGTCAGCGCAGTCGGATGCATAGCTGTCGATCGTTCTCTGGCCATTAGGTCTCTTCGAACATTTGTGAAGAAAGTCTTAGAGAGGAAGGTTGGCGCAGAGTAGCGGTATGTTCAGGTGCTTAGCTCGATACAGGGCTCGGATAGCGAAAGTTGATATCATCCGCTTCGTCAGGATGAGCGGTATTTCCTTTTTGTGAATCGGCGCGACGAACGCGTGGGGATCACAGGTCAAAGGCAGACGGCCCTAAGCTCGCTCACTGTCTCGCGCCCGTTTGCTCACGACGGTAGGCGAGGCACGCGACGCGCCCGACGTCGCGTGAGGCTCGGCTCGGCCTTTCCGGCCATGGGCGTGCGTTTATCGTCTCCTATAACCTTATGGCATTAGGCTTGCGGCGCCTAAAGATTTGCCGGCGGGCCTCGATTGGCTGTTTGAGCCTAAGATCAGGCGGTCGAGAGCGAGAGAGAGTGTGTGTTCAACCGCAAAAGTTGTTTGCTGCCCACATATCTGCGAACGGCGGTGAATAGTGCATTCACCGGCAGAACCGCTTTCCTCCCATCCGCATCATCGGCGGTGAGCGTTATCCGGCTCCAGCAGCTTGCGCGCGACCGTCTCGATGTGCGCCCGCATTGCGGCCTCCGCTTCGGCCAGGTCACGGGCGGCAATCGCATCGATGATGCGGTCGTGCTCGGCAAAGCTGTGATGATCGGGCGGCGGGCGCTCGGGCTCCGTTCTGAGGCGGCCCCACGTCACGGTCCTCCGCACCGCGTTGAGGATGTCGAGCAGACCAATCAGCAGACCGTTATGACTGGCGCTGGCGATCTGATGATGCAGCAACGCATCCATGGCCTCGTATTGCCGCCAGGTGCGCGCTTCGCGACAGCGCCGGCTGGTCTGCCGCATACGTTCGATTTCCTGCTCCGTGGCATTGAGCGCTGCGAGCCGCGTGATTTCGGGCTCTAGCGCGCTGCGTGCCTGCATAACCTCCTGTGGGTTTGTATTGCGGGCAAGGGCTGTCACCGTGGCATTCGCGGCCGCAGGGCGTGCCCCGTAGAACGTACCCTTGCCTACCTGCCGCCACAGCAGTCCTTCCGCTTCCAGAACTGCCAGCGCCTTGCGGAGCTCGGCACGCGTTACGCCGAGCTGCTCGGCGAGCTCACGTTCGGGTGGCAAACGCAATCCGGGAGACAGGTTGCTCGCGGCAATGAACGCGCGCAACTGGGTCAAGACACCCGCTGCTTCATCCGAGGACTCGGGACCATTTGCGGAGATTGGTTGAGATGCTGGTTGCGGGACGGCAGCGATCTTCATGCGTATTCCAGCTTCAAATGAAGTTCTCGATCGTTTTCAAAGCATATTGCGCTTGACAACCATTGACAACCATTCAAACTCTTGGTCAGACGCGGCCACGGAGAACAAATATGGCCGCACGGGATGGAACAGCTCCAAGGAGGCGGTCATGCGAATCTCGTCTTGCCGCATTCGGGGTCTCCTAGGAAGGATGACTCTGGGGA
>QGVC01000433.1 GCA_003242645.1 Pseudomonadota bacterium | reverse complement strand
GCAATGACATGTATCGGTCCGCCTCGCTTCTTTTTGCCCTTGGTGAGCGTGGACGATAGCTCGTGATCCCGCAGAAACGGTTGGCCGACCATTTCTTTGGCCGCACCAACCGTCAGGGCCGCTGGTATGGCGGATGGAACACACAGGATGTCCACGCCCCCTAACTGAACAAACAGATGCTCGCCGTCCGTGCTCGAACCTGCCCGCTGCCGCATCGCCTCGCGCAACACGTTCTTCATCGCCTTCTGCCGGGCCGCGAAGTCGAGACGGGCCCAATCGAGTGCTTCACCGCTATGGAATCGCCCCTTGCTCGCCTCGCGAACGCCGGCCTGCGCCAACTTAATCAGCGCGTCTCGAACAGCTTCCTTAACTCGGGCCTTGAGGTCGGCCTCCGTCGCAACGATGCCGCCGCGAAAGAGATTCTGTTTGCTCACGTACTCTTGAAAGCGCTTGTTTCGCTCGCCTTCCGGCGTGGCGGGGGTTGCGATGTTGCCGAGAGAGATCAGACGCACCTTGCCTGGCGCGCGCGATAGACTTCGCGACAACTCTGCGTGACAGATGCCAATGTCCCCACCGTTCTCCGCCCAACCGGCATTGCCATTCGAGAGGGCGATCAACACGTCGCAATCGTCGACTGCCTGAAGGCAAACGTCCCAGCTGTCCCAGGTTCCGCCTTGCGGTGGTGTGTCTTCATTGATCCAAACCTCGAAGATCGGTTCACCGAACACCTTAAGCGCTTCGATCTCCTTCTTCAGGTCCTTTCGGATATCGGACAGTACCCGACCAGACTTCTGCGGGAAGCGGTCATTGCAACGACTGGAGATCATCACCCGCAGTTTCGACGACTTGGCCATTGCTAGGCACCTCTCCCAACGATCTCGCTTAGCAGCCCCTCGGTCTCCTTCTCGAGCGCGAGGATGTCGGCGCGAATCTCCTCCAGCGTCCGCAGCGGCTGCGGCTTGTAGAAGTACCGGGTGAAACTGATCTCGTACCCAACCTTGACGCGGTCAGGTACGTACCAGGCGTCCGGAGCATATGGCAGGACCTCACGGCGCAGGAAGGCATCGATCCCACCCTCCTCGAGGAGCGGTACCTGCTCGGTGTCGCGCAGGTCGGGGTCGGGCTCGTACTCGACGACAGCGGGCTTGCCGCCGATCCGGGTCTCGAAGAGTCCGCGCAGCGGATCGGCCGCCGTGCCCTTCTTGTGGATCTTCCTGATCACCGGCGGCGCGTCGTCGGCGCGCTCGGCGCTCTCCTTCAGCGCCTTGATCTCCTTCGCGGAGTAGGCGCGCTCGGGGTCGATGCCCTTGAGCCGCAGCGGGCGCTCGACGGTGACCTTCCAGTAGCCGAAGGCTTCGTTCGGGAAGATCTTCGACTGCTCGGTCTCCTTGAATTCGAGGAAGGTGTCACAGATGCGCTGGATGTCCTCGGCGGAGAGCTCGCAGTTCTTCTTGCCGAGGTTCTTGCGCAGCGGCTTGTACCAGCCCGTCGCATCGATGAGCTGGACCTTGCCTTTGCGGTGCTCCGGCTTGCGGTTCGTGAGCACCCAGATGTAGGTCGCGATGCCGGTGTTGTAGAACATGTTGAGTGGCAGGGCGACGATCGCTTCCAGCCAGTCGTTCTCGATGATCCAGCGGCGAATGTTGCTCTCGCCCTGGCCGGCGTCGCCGGTGAACAGCGAGCTGCCGTTGTGCACCTCGGCGATGCGGCTTCCGAGTTTCGTGTTTTTCTTCACCTTAGAGAGCATGTTGGCCAGAAACATCATCTGGCCATCGCTCGAGCGGGTGACAAGTGACAGCTCCTCGCCGCGGTGTTGCACGACGAAGCGGGGGTCTTTAATGCCGTCTTTGCCGCCCATGCGTTCCAGGTCGCTCTTCCAGCTCTTGCCGTAGGGCGGATTCGAGAGCATGAAGTCGAACTCGTGCGACGGGAACGCGTCGTTGGAGAGCGTCGAGTGTTCCGGCCCGCCGACGATGTTGTCCGCCGCATCACCCTCGCCCTTGAGCAGGAGATCGGCCTTGCAGATGGCGTAGGTCTCGGCGTTGATCTCCTGGCCGTAGAGGTGGGTCGCCACCTGCTTGCCGTGCGCGGTGGCGAGCTCCTGGAGCGTCTCCTCCGCGACGGTCAGCATGCCGCCCGTTCCGCAGGCTCCGTCGTAAAGCAGGTAGGTGCCCGACTCGATCTCGTCGGCGATGGGCAGGAAGATCAGCTTTGCCATGAGCTTCACGGCGTCGCGGGGCGTCCAGTGCTCGCCCGCCTCTTCGTTGTTATCCTCGTTGAAGCGCCGGACCAGCTCCTCGAACACCGTGCCCATGCCATGGTTGTCGAGCCCGGGGTGCTTCACCGAGCCGTCACCGTTCAGGACGGGGTTCGGGCTCAGGTTGATGTCTGGAGAAAGGAACTTCTCGATCAGGGTGCCAAGGGCATCGGCCTTCGAGAGCCGCGGGATCTGGTTGCGGAACTCGAAGTTCTCGAGGATGTCCTGCACGTTCGGCGAGAACCCGTCGAGGTATGCCTCGAAGTCGGCCTTGAGCTGCTGCTGGCTGGCGCGGGCCCGCAGGTCGCGCAGCGTGAACTTGGAGGTGTTGTAGAAGGCCTGCCCGGCTGCCTGACGAAGCGCCGCGTCTTGGTTGGTAATGCCGGCCCTGTCGAGTGACGCCTTCATGTCGAGCACGGCCTGCTTCGTCGGCTCGAGCACGGCGTCGAGCCGCCGCAAGACGGTCATCGGCAGGATGACGTCCCGATACTTGCCGCGGACGTAGAGGTCTCGCAGGACGTCGTCGGCGATGCCCCAGATGAAGTTGGCGATCCAGTTGAGGTTGCCATTGTTCACGCTATACGCTCCCAAACGAACATTGTGAATAGCCCACGGGCGGCACGCCGAACTGCCAGCGCACGTCCTCGCGCAGGCGCTCGCCGCCCCAGTCGGAGACGTTGAACGGCGGGTTGGCGAGGATGAAGTCGAACTTGAGGTCGCGCAGTTCGTCCTTGTGGAAGCTGCCCTCGTTGTTCCAGCGGATGTCGGCGT
>QGVC01000432.1 GCA_003242645.1 Pseudomonadota bacterium | reverse complement strand
GTACGAACCTCCTCGGCGCTCGCGACGACGGGGATTCCCTTCGTCAATCCTGGTTTCGACGCAGGCAATCTCTCCGGCTGGACTGTCGCCTCCGGGTCGGCGGCCGCCAAGACCGCGAGCGGCACGGGTGCGGAAGCGTCAACGGCCGTGCAGTCGATGTTCCGCCAGCTTGCTGCGAAGTCTCCCCAGCTCCAGAGCGGCGAAGCGTTCGAAGGGCGAGCTGTCGAGGTGTTCGTCGGCGGCGACACGAAAGGCGAGCTTCGCGACTTTCGCGACATCCTGGGCGACATCCTCGTCCAGTCCCGCGGTGATCTGCCCCAGCTCCAGGACGTCTTCGATATCCGCGGTATCAAGGCCGTAAACCCTCTGATCTCCAAGTTCAGGGAGGTGCGCACCGCCGAGCTTGCCGCGGGTCGATCCGAGAAGGAAGCGAGCGAGACTGCGCGCGACGCGGCGCTCGCGGTGCTCGATCGTGCAGCGAATGCGCCCGGAGGATGGGCAGACGTAGAGATGGATGCCCGCGACGCCATGCAGGCCACAGCGGTGGAGCTCCAGCTACTCAACACGAAGCTCAAGGACGCCATCTCGAGCGAGTTCTTCCCGGTGCTGAAGCGACTCTTGCCAGAACTCGAAAAGCTCGTTCCGGCAGCCGCGAAGCTCGCCTCATCAATCGTCGATCTCGGCTCCTGGCTCGCGAAGAACCCGTGGTCCGGGCTCGGGGCGGCCATCGCCGCAGCGATCACCATCGAGCTCGGCAAGGGGCTCATCGCCAAAGCGGCCGCGGATGCGCTGTCGAAAGTCATCCTCTCCACGATGGCGACCACGCTGCCGAAGGGCGGTGCGGCAGGCCCCGGTGGACCGATCATCGTTGGCGGACCAGGCGGAGGCGCCGGTGCCCCAAAGCCAGGAGGGGGCCGGTTCGGTCGCCTTGCGGGCGCTGGCGGCAAGCTGCTTGGAGCAGGCAGCGGAGCGCTCTATGGTCACGGCATGGGTACCCTCGTCGGGGGCGCAGCTGGCGGCGAGAAGGGCGCGGAGACACTCGGACGCGTCGGAGCCGGTGCAGGCGCAGGCGCGGTGCTCGGCCCGGCTGGCGCAATCATGGGAGCAGCCCTCGGCGCCGCTTACGACTCCATCATGGACTTTCGCGAGCAGATCGCGCCAATGGGCGACTTCTTCCAGGAGATGGAGCGCCTCGCTGAGCTCCGGAGGCGAGCTGACGAACGACTGGAAGAGGCTCGGCGCAACGGTGGGCGCTTCATCGCGCCAGCCGATCAGATCCAGACCAGTATCAACCAGAGCATCGAGCCACCGAACATGTCAGTGGACCCGATGATGTCGGTGCCTGGAGTGGTGGTGCCGAAGCTCGACACGAGCAATGTTCAGACGGAGCTCGACGCATTCCGGAACGACATCATCAAGGTCCGGAGCGAGCTGTCGAAGCTGCGCGTCCCTGACGCTCCGAACCGGAGCGTGGCCCCGAGTCCGATTAAGGGGTGACCTTGCGGTTTCTGTTCTCGGGGAGGTCGAACATGCCAACCGCGAACACGGCATGCGTCACCCCTCCCTGCGTATTGTTGTAGGACTGTTTGCCGGTCACGATGCCGCAGAAGCGTGCCCAGCTATCCTGCACTAGGTCTCCACTGGAGCCGAGCGCGACGAAGCGAACGAAGTCCCAGGACTCGGTGCCCATCACGCCGCTATGCATCATGTGAACGGCCGAACGATCGGCTTCGATCTGCACGATCTCACCGGAGACACAGAGTCGCTTTCCGCGATTCGCCTCCGGGTCCTTCATCACCAGGCTGTGCTTGGTTGCTGGGGCAGCCTGAATATCGCTCCAGGTAAGACGACCGTCTGAGCCCCACACGGCGAAGACGGCAGCAGCAGGGTCTACCCGCTCAAACGTGTCTCCAAACAGAGGCGTGAGCAGAGGTAGCACCTCTCGCAGGTTGCGAGCTGCAAGCAGCTGGTCCTTGAACGTAGGCTGCCTTGACTCTGGCTTTGGTGGCGCCGCAGCAGTCACCTTCCGCTCCGCGGAAGGTGTAGGCGTCACCTTGTTCGCAGCAGGCTTTAGGTAGTCAGAGATCAGAACCAGCGCCATAATGACGAAGAACGCTGCGGCTACGGCGAGCACGACATGCTGCCAGCCATACTGCGCCTCGGCGGCCTGCACGACACTGGTCAACTCTGCTGACTCCGAGGCAGCTAGCTTCTGCATGTCGAACGGCTGCCAGTGCTCACTGTTCTCGGGCCGCATGAAGGTGCCAACCGGGACACGTCCAGCTGACGACTGCTCCGCAATCTCGCTCACCGATAGCGGCCCTGCAGTGTCTCCACCAAAGCTCAAGTACCAACGCATCACACTCTCCTTGATTTTTCAGCGAGACACACAATCCCCGATCTAGCAACACTGAACGCCCGTTCCGCCTGAAAACCCGCCGAAATGACGGACATCCTCCGCCTCCTGCCGCGCTTTCAGTGGCGCAACCAGAGCTATCCAGTCTCCGAGCGCTCGGTGACGTTCGCTCACGAGGCGGCCCCGCATCGGATCCAGTTCCGCAACGGGGAGTTCCGCGAGATGACGGGGGCTCGCGCGTTCGCGTTCAACTACCGCCTGCCGATGCGTGAGGGGATCGCGAAAGGTCCCTATGCAAACCTCTTCAATCGCGGTCTGAACGTCCTCCTGCGCGACTTCCTCGACAAGTCGCCGGGCATCCTCATCGACCCCATCTACGGCACGTTCCGGTGCGTCCCTGGCGAGTGGAACGACGATACGGACATCAACCGCCGCGACGGCACCGATATCCGGATCTCGTTTCACCATTCGCCCGAGCTCGGCGCGAAGGAACCCGAGCTCAAGGCGGAGATCATCAGCGCGCCGGGATTGCTCGGTGAGGCTGGGGCGCTCGACCAGGACGTGCAGCGGGTGAACTGGCAGCAGGAGCCGTCACCAGAACCGAACTCGGACATCTTCGGTGCGATCTCCGGGGCGGCCGGGCAGATCACCGCTCAAGCCGACCGTGTGGCGGCCGCGTTC
>QGVC01000431.1 GCA_003242645.1 Pseudomonadota bacterium | reverse complement strand
TTCCACGGAAAAGGCTCCTGCCGGTGCTCCGGCGGGTGGGAAGGATCCGGCTGAGGTCTTCGGGCCGGCATGGGAGACGCTGCGAGACACGCACAAAGCAGCGATCACGAAGTGGATGCGGCTGATCGTCGCGCGTGAGCAGCTTGACGACGTCGAGCGAGCGATTCGCGCGATGCCCGGGCTGCCCGAGAGCGTGACGACGAAGCTGATCAAGGCCATCGAAGCCAGAAAGCAGGCAGCGTAAGCCAGCCACAACGAGGCCACGAAGCCCCGCCCCTGGCGGGGCTTTTTGTTTGTGCCGCCGGCGAGCGTATTAGTTGAGAAACCGAACGATGCGACGCTTCAGGCCAGGAGACTTGGTCTCACATTCCCAAACCGTCAGCACCCGCCAACCGAGCTCGCGCAAGCGCTGCTGATAGCGTTCATCACGCGCCCGATTGCGCCCAATCTTCGCAACCCAGTACGTCCTATTGGTCTTCGGCACCCGGCTCCCGCGCGCACAGTCGTGACCGTGCCAAAAGCACCCGTGCACGAAAATGACCTTCCGGCGCGAGGGGAATACGAGATCCGGCTTTCCGGGAAGATCCGCTCGATGAAGCCGGTAGCGATAACCGAGGCTATGGCAAAGTCGTCGGACTACGAGTTCAGGCTCAGTGTCCTTTCCTTTTACTGCGGCCATCGTCTTGCTGCGGATAGCCGGGTCTTCCATTCGCTCACGCTCGACGGATAGCTGTAAACTCGGACGCTCGTTGAATCGTGCCGCCCCGCGTGATGCGCGTCTTGCGCACTGTATCTCTGTCGACGTACTTGACTTCGAAGTCGACGTAGTGAACCTCTTCATCTTTGCCGCCGAAGCACTCATGGAACACTTTGAGTATCTCTACGTCATTGAGCGCTTGAGGCACCGGATGCGGATTGTTGCGCGGGCTCGGGATCGTGGCGGGGAACAGGTAGATGCAAGGCGGTGGCAAGCGGTACGGCCCAACCTCGACAACCCGATCGACGGAGTTCGTAACCTTTGGACAAGGGCGGCCAATAGTCCCGCAGACCCAATCCCACACTAAAACGCCGTCTACTCTTTGCGCCCTTGAGATTATCTCTGCGCTTAGCCTAGTATGAATGCCAGACCAAACGTTATGCCTCGGATCCGCGCCTTGGTTTGTGCAGACGCTCCATATCACAAACTCGTGCGCGTGCGGCGGGCGTTCAAAAATGGTCGTATTATTGCCGTCGAGACAGCCTTTTAGCTCGATAACGCTGACTTTGCCGGAGGGAAGCGTAACCGTGTAATCATGACGATTGGCTTCTCCTGCGGACTCCCAGTCCTTGATGTAGTTGTTGTCTTGCAGATAGTTCAAGACGCGCTTCACGAATTCGCGCTTCTCTCGCATGGTCGCAGAGAACTGCCCGCGAATTCGCTCTATAGCACCGCGGAAAAGCCCGGACTGATAGAATTCCTTCTCGTCTAAGCCGTGCTCGCCAAGCTTGTGCGCCTCGGTCTTGAGAACCTCTGCGTACTCTTCGATCTTGCTGCGCAACCCCGCATTCAATTCGCAGGGTACGACGCTCACGCCGCTGCCTGCTGCAGCTTCTTGCTCTGCCATGCGAGTAAGGGCTCGAAGATGTGCTCCGCGAGATGTCTGACGACCGGCACGACGACGCCGTCACCGGTCAAATGATACGCTTCGTTGTAGTTCTTCGGCAGTACGTAATCATCGTTCAAGCCCATTAACCTCGCGGTCTCGCGGCTTGAGATTAGGCGAGAGCGAACTTTGCGCCCTTCGACAACAAGAATTACCTGCCGACTAGACCCGCCGGCTGGCGTTCGCAAGCATCCAGCGACGTCGTCAAACCTTACTTCCGCCCGCTGCACTTTACGCCCGAACTCATCTCGACGGGTTCGTTTGTAGACTGTCCCAACCATCCTCTTGCCCGAGCGCTTCGCCTCTCGGACTTTCTCGAGGTTAATGTCGCTCATCATCGAGAGCAGCTTTCGCGTCTCTTCTGGGGTGTGCCAGGAGACACTGGTGGGGGCTTCTTCAATCAGATCGGAGAAGTTGACAGTCCGCTCCGGTGGCGTAGGGAGTTTCCACCACAGCCACTTCTTCTTGTCCGCCGTCGGCAGTTTCTCATACGCACGCCGCAAGTTCGCCGGGTGCCAAATGCTTTGCGGATTGTCGGCGACGAGCTCCTCGGGAATCGTCAACGCCTCCTGAGCAGCGACGATAAAGAGCCGGGGACGAGACTGAGGCACAAACAGCGCAGCATCGATCACAAGCGCCCCGAAGTTATATCCGCCCTTGCTCAGCGCCGAGCCGATCGCAGCAAAGTCTTTACCATCGTGCGAGTTCAAGGTACCGCAAACGTTTTCGAGCACTATCAGCTTCGGTGCTCGCTTAGCCGCTATCAGCCCTTTCATCAGGCCCCAAAAAGGCCAAAACGTCCCAGACCGTTCGCCCTTTAACCCTGCACCACCACCGGCCAACGAGAGGTCCTGGCATGGGAAGGAAGCCCAGACGAGATCAGCCTCGCCGGGTAGGTCCTCGACAGACAGCGTGCGCACATCAGCCACCTTGAGCTCTGAGTCGCCCCAATTTGCTCTGTAAGCGCTGGCCTTCTTGTGATCGAAGTCGTTGGCGAACAGACACGTCCAGGCCGAGCCGAGGCCGGCGCGGGCCATGCCTCCGCCTGCGAAGAACTCGTAGAACGTTCCCACAGCCACCTTGTTGTTCTAGCCGGCCGCCGATCTGAGCCGGCGTGATGAGCCCTGTCGTAATTTACACCACTTCGCACCTCGGCGCCATTTATGTACGTCGGCGCGAGGTGAATAAACAGGGGGTGGCTTTACTCCGGAAAGCCCCGCCGCATGCCGCGGTGGCGCTCAACGGGAGAATGCGATGTCAAAGAGAATTCACCCTGCAGCCCTGGCTGCTCAACGCGATTTATTCGGGCTAAGCCCGGCCACCAAGAAGCCCACCCCTCGGAAGAAGCCGCAGGATCGGCACCCAGAGTCCGCTGTGCGCCGGCTGGAGCGGATGTGGCG
>QGVC01000076.1 GCA_003242645.1 Pseudomonadota bacterium | reverse complement strand
ATTGCTTCTTCACCCCATGAACTGAAACTGCAGTATTCGCTCCTCGCGCTTGACCGTAATTCGCCAGACCCGGGGTCGCGACTTCAGAATCCGGTCGAGATCCGTCACGTCGTCGACCGCCTCATTTCCAACGCGCAAGATGATGTCGCCCGGGCGGAAGATGTTCGCCGCCGTCGAGCCGCTGCGCACTGAGAGCACGACCACGACACCCTCCTGGTCCTCGAGCCCCAGCTCCTCGGCAAGCGAGGGGAGCAGATTGGCGACGCGTGCCCCATCGAACGGATGCGGCCCCGAAAGGTTGCGAACATCCTCGCGCATCGGCGCTGGTGCTGTCCTAAGCGGCAAGATAAGCGTCAGACGCTTCCGCTTTCGGATCACGTCGACGCGTGCCGTATTGCCGATGCCCCGGGTCACGAGGCGATAGTAGACGGCACGCTGATCGGCCACCTCGAAGCCGTCCACCGCCACGATGACATCACCCGGCTCGATGCCGGCCTCTGCCGCTGGGCCGTTCGGGTAAACCCGCGTGACAAGAGCCCCTGCTACGCGATTGAGACCGAGGCTCTCCGCAATGTCACGCGTGACAGCTTCCAGGCGTGCACCGAGCCACGGCCGTTCCACCTTACGCCCGGTCAGCGCGCTTTCCACATAGATGCGGACGAGGTTGGCCGGAATCGCGAAGCCGATGCCGTGCGAGGCGCCGGTCTTCGAAAAGATTGCCGTGTTGATGCCAACAAGCCGACCCTGCATGTCGACCAGCGCGCCACCCGAGTTGCCCGGATTGATGGCAGCGTCGGTCTGAATGAAGACCTGGGCGTCGGACCGCGCGACCTCCGTTCGCGCCAGCGCCGAGATGATGCCGCTCGTCACCGTTTGTCCCACGCCGAATGGATTGCCGATGGCCAGCACCAGGTCGCCAACCTCCAGCGCATCGGAGTCGGCGAGCTCAAGAGTGGGAAATCTCTCGCCGTTGGCCTCGATCCGCAGCACCGCGATGTCGGTCTTCTCATCCTGGAGGATGACCTTGGCGTCGAACTCCCGGCGGTCGGCCAGGGCAACACGGATCTCTGCAGATTCACCGCCGCGGATGACGTGGTAATTGGTCACGACGATGCCATCTGGGCTGACGATCACGCCTGACCCCAGCGAGTTCTGGATCCGCTCCCGCGGGATGCCGAACTCTTCGCCGAAGAAGCGGCGGAAGAAGGGGTCGTCGAACAATGGCGGAATGCTGGTCCGCACCCGGCTGCGGACGTACACGTTGACGACAGCCGGAGCGGCGCGCTTCACGATCGGCGCGTAGGAATACTGAATGGCTTCGCGCGAGGGCGGCGGTACGCGCAGCTGTGCTTCGGCCGTGTTCGACACGGCCGACAAGCCCGGCAGAATTGCAAGAGCCAGAACTGCCATCTGCGGCCAGACGGACCGTTGGCGATGAATCATTGGAGCCCCCACTCCGCGTCGTTTCTTATCGATTGCCGCAACCAAAGGCTGCGACTTCGGCCACGGAAAAGATATAGACGCTTCGGGCCGCGGCATAGACGCGAAGTCAGGTGGACACATCGACGCGAAGTCAGCTCGCGCACGAGGGGCCCCTGACCGCGCGCTCATCACACTGATCGGTTAGACAGCCCTGGAATGGGACAACAGCAGGTCACGAGAGGGGATCGGCCCCAACTGTCTCTATGCCTGCACGCGCACCTTCAATATGCTCAGCACCCTAACCACGGCCGGAAGGAGCGCTCATGCCAGTTGCGCGGGTCCAACGTAAGGAGTGGCCGGCACGCAGAGACGGGAGCAACTCACAGCTGCGTCTCGATCGCGTGTAAGAAATCGACTGCGCACAGCTGCCGGTCCGAGTCGATGGTCCCGGACCGTGCCAAAGCGTAGCGTCAGCAATTCGCGCTAAGCAGAGGGGCGGCCGATCAGCTTGCCGCCTGAGCCTCCTGGGCCTGCTCGCTCGCCGCGAGGCGGGCCTTGTCGTCCTTGCCCTTGGCGCTGACGTCGCGATCAACCAGCTCGATCACCGCCCGAGGAGCACTGTCGCCAAAGCGGTAACCGGCCTTGAGCACACGGGTGTAGCCGCCGTTCCTGTCCTTGTAACGGGGGGCAAGGACATCGAAGAGCTTCTTGACCATCTCCTCGTCCCGCAGCCGGGCTGCAGCAAGCCGCCGGGAGTTGAGGTCGCCCCGCTTGGCGAGCGTGATGTAGCGATCCACCACCCGCCGCAGGTCCTTGGCCTTGGGCAGCGTCGTAATGATCTGCTCGTGGCGGATAAGTGCGGCTGCCAAGTTCGAAAGCATCGCCTGACGATGCCCGCTATGCCGGCTGAACTTCCGGCCGAGCTTCCGGTGTCTCATTGTCCTCGTCCTTCACACTGGTTGTTACGGGGAGGTTCTTTGGCCTCACCTCTAGAGCCGAAAGCGAAATAGCGAATGGGAACGGGCCTTCTCCCATTCGCTACCCGCTATTGGCCAAAGCCAATCAATACTGATCCTCGAACCGCTTCGCCAGCTCCTCGATGTTGTCAGGCGGCCAGTTCGGCACCTCCATACCGAGGTGCAGACCCATGGATGCCAGAACTTCCTTGATCTCGTTCAGCGACTTGCGGCCGAAGTTCGGAGTACGAAGCATCTCCGCCTCGGTCTTCTGGATGAGGTCGCCGATGTAGACGATGTTGTCGTTCTTGAGGCAGTTCGCCGAACGGACCGAAAGCTCGAGCTCGTCGACCTTCTTGAGGAGCGCCGGGTTGAAGGCCAGCTCCGGATGCCGCTGCTCCTCGACCTGCTTCTTCGGCTCCTCGAAGTTGATGAACACGGCGAGCTGGTCCTGAAGAATACGGGCGGCGAGCGCTACCGCATCCTCCGGCCGCACCGAGCCATCGGTCTCCACCGTCATGGTGAGCTTGTCGTAGTCGAGGATCTGGCCCTCACGGGTGTTCTCGACCTTGTAGGAGACCTTCTTCACCGGGCTATAGAGGCTGTCGACCGGGATCAGGCCGATCGGCGCGTCCTCCGGCCGGTTACGCTCGGCGGGCACGTAGCCCTTGCCGATATCCGCCGTGAACTCCATGCGCACCGACGCGCCGTCATCCAGGTGGCAGATGATGTGATCCGGGTTCAGGATCTCCACCTCCGAGCTAGCCTCGATGTCACCGGCACGAGCTGGGCCAGGCCCCTCCTTCCGGAGCACCATGCGCTTGATGCCCTCGGAATGGATCTTTAGCGCGATCTCCTTGATGTTCAGAATGATGTCCGTGACGTCCTCGCGGACACCGGGAATGGACGAGAACTCGTGCAGGACGCCGTCGATCTGGACCGTGCGGATCGCTGCGCCTTGCAGCGAGGAAAGCAGCACGCGCCGCAGCGCGTTGCCGAGCGTCATGCCGAACCCGCGCTCCAGCGGCTCCGCGATCACGGTCGCAAAGCGGTTCGCGTCGCGGCCGGGCTGGACGTTGAGCTTGGTCGGCTTGATCAGATCCTGCCAGTTTTTCTGAAGCAAATTCGCCACGGGAAGCCCTCACTAACTTAACGTGCGGCGTTGCGCGTTCTGCGCCGCGGATTCTGCGCTGTACATCTACGCCAAATGGCCCGAATTCCGTTTCGGGCCAGTTAGCATTCCTCGGATCGATTAGACGCGACGACGCTTGCGCGGCCTGCAGCCGTTATGCGGAATGGGCGTTACGTCGCGAATTGCGGTCAACTGGAAGCCGACAGCCTGCAGCGCCCTGAGCGCCGACTCGCGCCCCGCGCCCGGGCCAGAGACCTCCACCTCGAGAATTTTCATGCCGTGCTCGATGGCCTTTCTGCCGGCATCCTCAGCGGCAACCTGAGCTGCGTACGGCGTCGACTTCCGCGACCCCTTGAAACCCATCGCACCTGCCGACGACCAAGCAATCGTATTGCCTTGGGCATCGGTGATGGTGATCATCGTGTTGTTGAAGGTCGCGTTGACGTGCGCCACGCCGGAGCTGATGTTCTTGCGCTCCTTGCGGCGCACCTTCGTGCGCGCCTGTTGCTCTCTAGCCATGAGTCGTTCGGTTCCTGAAAGCTGGTGAGTTCTGTTGAAAAATCAAGCGCCTGCACAACCCGAGAGGCCGATCACGCCTTCTTCTTGCCGGCGATCGGCTTGGCCGGGCCCTTACGTGTGCGCGCGTTCGTGTGCGTTCGCTGGCCGCGGACCGGCAAACCACGGCGGTGACGTAGACCGCGGTAGCAGCCGAGGTCCATCAGCCGCTTGATGTTCATCGCCACCTCACGGCGCAGGTCACCCTCGACCACGTAGTCACGATCGATCGTCTCGCGGATCTGCATCACCTCGGCATCGGTGAGCTCGTGCACCCGCCGCTCCGGTGGAATGCCCACCTTTTCACAGATCTCTTTCGCGAACTTGGGGCCGATGCCGTGTATGTACTGCAGCGCGATAACGACGCGCTTTTGCGTTGGAATGTTAACGCCAGCGATACGGGCCACGTGTGTCTCCTCGAGTGAGCAAGCGGTCTGCCGATAGCTCCGCCCGCTACCGCCTCAGCGGGCGATAAGTTTGTGATTGGAAGCCCAACACAGCAAAGACCGGCGTCTGGTGCTCCAACACCAGCTCCGATCTCGCCAGGGTGCGGCATGTAATCGCGGTGGTTTTAACCGCTCGCATGCCTCGCGTCAACGCGCTCACCCCGCGTCAAGCCGCCACGACTTCGTCGAGGAGGCGCTCGATGTCTCGCGTCACCTCCTCGATGGGTGCCATGCCGTTGATCGACTTCAGCTTGCCCTTGGCGAAGTAGTAGCCGATCAGCGGCGCGGTTTCCTTGTAGTAGGCCATCAGCCGAGTTCTCACCGTCTCGGCGTTGTCGTCGGCGCGGCGGACGAATTCCGTTGAGCCGCACGCGTCGCAGACGCCTGGGGTCTTCGGCTGCTTGAACTTGTCATGATAGCCCGCCCCGCACTTCGCACAGGCGAACCGGCCTGATATGCGCTCGATCAGGACCGCATCGTCGACCTTGAGCTCGATGACGAGGTCGAGCTGCTTGTTCCGCTTTTCCAGGAGCTCGTCGAGGGCCGCCGCCTGTGGAAGGGTGCGCGGGAAGCCGTCGAGAATGAAGCCATTCTCGCAGTCCGGCTGTGCGATGCGCTCGTCGATGATTCCGATGACCAGCTCGTCCGGGACCAGCTGGCCGCTTTCCATGATGGGCTTGACCTTCTTGCCAAGCTCCGTGCCCGCCTGGACTGCCGCCCGCAGCATGTCTCCCGTCGACAGCTGGATCAGCCCACGAGAAGCGGCGATGGTTGCGGCCTGCGTGCCTTTGCCTGCACCTGGCGGGCCCAACAAAATGAGATTCATCGCCGCCCTCGCGTTGCTCCCCTAAGCTTCGCCTTCTTGATGAGGCCCTCGTACTGGTGAGCCAGCAGGTGGCTCTGCACCTGGGCCACCGTGTCCATCGTCACGCTCACCACGATCAAGAGTGAGGTGCCACCGAAGTAGAACGGTACCCCCGCGTAGGAGATGAGGAACTCCGGCAGCACGCAAACCGCCGACAAGTAGATGGCGCCGACCACCGTGATGCGGGTGAGGACGTAGTCGATGTACTCGGCCGTCTTCTGCCCCGGCCGATACCCCAGGATGAAACCGCCGTACTTACGCAGATTCTCCGCGGTCTCCTGCGGATTGAACACCACGGCCGTGTAGAAGAACGTGAAGAACACGATCAGCGCCACGTAGATGATGAGGTGCAGCGGCTGACCTCGACCAAGCGCCGCAACGATCGTGTTGAGCCATTCCGGTCCCTGCCCAGACATGAACTGCGCCGCCGTGATCGGCAGCAGGAGCAGCGACGATGCGAAGATAGGGGGAATAACGCCCGATGAGTTAAGCTTCAGCGGCAAGTGCGAGCTGTCACCCTGGAATATCCGGTTGCCGATCTGTCGCTTCGGATACTGGATCGGAATCCGGCGCTGTGCCCGCTCCATGAAGACGATCACGACGACGACCAGCAGCATCAGCGCCAGCAGAAGAAGCAGCATGATCGTCGACAGCGAGCCCGTCCGTGCCAGCTCGAAGAGTGCGGCAATGGCACTCGGCAAGGTCGCCACGATGCCCGCGAAAATGATCAGCGAGATGCCGTTCCCGACCCCGCGCGCGGTTATCTGCTCGCCGAGCCACATCAGGAACATGGTGCCGCCGACCAGCGTAACGACGGTCGTCAGCCTGAAGAACCAACCTGCCTCGATGACAACAGCGCCGCTGGCCGCTCGTGTTCCCTCGAGACCTATCGCAATGCCGTAGGCCTGGAACGCCGCCAATACGACCGTCAGGTAGCGGGTGTACTGGTTGATCTGCTTACGGCCCTGCTCGCCCTCCTTCTTCAGCTGCTCAAGCGTCGGATTGATCGACGACATGAGCTGCATGATGATCGAGGCCGAGATGTAGGGCATGATGTTGAGCGCAAAGATCGCCATGCGCTCGACGGCACCGCCGGCGAACATGTTGAACATGCCGAGGATGCCGCTCTGGCTCGACTGGAAGGCCTGCGCGAAGGCCACCGGATCGACGCCCGGAATCGGGATGAATGTGCCAAGCCGATAGACGACGAGCGCACCCAGCGTGAACCAGATGCGCTTCTTCAGCTCCTCGGCCTTGGCAAAGGCGCCGAAATTCAGATTTGCTGCCAGTTGTTCGGCGGCGGATGCCATTTTCGCTAAATCTCCCGAGAAACCGACACGGCCCGACAGCAGTCAGTGCACAAGCCTTACGAGCCGCGTCCCTGGCGCCGCCTGCCTGTTGCCCTCTCAACGCATCGGCCCGGCGCTGGCAGCAAGATAACGCGGGACGACCTTCGCCCGAAAGGTGCTGAGCCCTGCTTGGGCCGGGTCTATTCGCCGCTCTTGTTCCCTTTGCCCGAAGCAGACTCGATCAGCTTGACCGAGCCGCCAAGCTTCTCAACCGCCTCACGGGCCGAAGCCGTGGCATGGTTCACGGTGATCTCGACTTTTGTCTTGAGCTCACCGGTGCCGAGCAGCCGCACCCCGTCCTTTGGCCGCCGCACAACGCCCGAGGAAACAAGCACCTCAAGGTCGATGGGCTTGGCGGGATCGATCTTGCCTGCATCGATCGCCTGCTGCAGGCGGCCAAGGGTCAGCTCATTCCACTTTTTCCGCTGCCACTTGTTGAAGCCGCGCTTTGGCAGGCGGCGATAAAGCGGCATCTGGCCGCCTTCGAACCCTCCCAGGCTCACGCCCGCGCGCGACTTCTGCCCCTTCACGCCACGGCCGGCCGTCTTGCCCACGCCCGAGCCTATGCCGCGGCCAACGCGAACGCGCACCTTGGTCGCGCCGGGATTATCCCTCAGTTCATTGAGGCGCATGAATATCTCTCCCAGACGTCTCAGGCCTGCTCGTCGATGATGCGGACGAGATGCCGGACTTTGTTGATCATTCCGCGCACGGCGGGAGTGTCCTCCAGCGTGCGGCGACTGTGACGCTTGGTGAGCCCGAGACCGATGAGCGTCTGCATCTGACGCTCGGGACGGCGGCACGGGCTGCCGATCCGCTCAACCGTAATCGTCTTACCGGATTTGCTTGCCATAGCACGTCATTCCGTTCGGCGATCCTGCAGCCTTGCCACAGGCATTGCACTGTCGTCTTAAGCTTCTGCCGACGTCGTCGTCTCGACCTCGGACATTCCGTCGCGACGGCGCGCAACGATCTCGCCGTATTTCTTGCCACGCCGCGCTGCGACGCTGCGCGGGTTCTCCTGCACCTTCAGCGCATTGAACGTGGCCCGTACGACGTTGTAGGGGTTCGTCGACCCCAGCGACTTGGCCACAACGTCCTGCACGCCCAGCATCTCGAACACGGCGCGCATGGCACCGCCTGCGATGATGCCGGTGCCCGGAGGCGCAGACCGCAAGATCACGCGCCCGGAGCCATGCCGGCCGGCGCTGTCGTGATGCAGCGTCCGGCCCTCACGCAGCGGCACGCGCATCAGGCTGCGGCGGGCCGCCTCGTTGGCTTTGCGGATAGCCTCGGGCACCTCGCGCGCCTTGCCATGCCCAAATCCAACGCGCCCCTTCTGGTCGCCCACGACGACCAGCGCGGCGAAGCCGAAGCGCTTGCCGCCCTTCACCACCTTGGCGACACGGTTGATGTGCACCAGCTTGTCTGAAAACTCGCCCTCGCGCTCCTCGCGATCGCGGCGGTCTCTTCCAGGAAGTCGTGCCACGGGTATTCCTTTCGTCAGAATTTCAGCCCGCCCTCACGAGCGGCGTCGGCCAGCGCCTTTACACGGCCGTGATACTTGTAGCCGCCGCGGTCGAATACGACGGCCTCGACACCGGCTTTAACGGCCCGCTCTGCCACTAGCCGGCCAACCTCGGCAGCAGCCGCCTTATCAGCGCCTGTCCGAAGCTTGCCCTTGAGCTCTTTGTCCAGACTCGAGGCAGCGGCCAACGTGTGGCCTTTCGAGTCGTCGATGATCTGCGCGTAAATGTGCTTGGACGAGCGGAAGACCGAAAGCCGCGGCCGACCGTTCGCCCGCTCACGCAGCGCGCTGCGCACGCGTCGCTTGCGTCGCTCGAATTGTGTAAGCGCGCCCATGGATCCCGTCCCTACTTCTTCTTGCCTTCTTTGCGGAAGACGTATTCGCCCTGATAGCGGATTCCCTTGCCCTGGTACGGCTCAGGCGGCTTGTAAGCCCGAATCTCAGCGGCAACCTGACCAACCAGCTGCTTGTCGATGCCGGAGACGGTGATGATCTCCTGCCTCGCGCCACCGACCTTCACCTCGACCCCCGGCGGAATCTTGTGCACGATGTCGTGGCTGAAGCCGAGCGTGAGCTGCAATTCGTCCTTGCCCTTGAGCTGGGCGCGATAGCCGACCCCCTGGATCTCAAGCGTATGCGAGTAGCCCTCCGTCACGCCCTTGACCAGATTGGCCAAGGTCGTGCGCGACATGCCCCACATCGCCCGCGCCTGCTTGCTGTCATCGACCGGCTTGACAATGATCTCGCCGTCGCCCTGCTCGGCCCGGACCTTGTCAGGAAGCGTGAACTCGAGCTCGCCCTTGGGGCCTTTGAATTTCACCGTCTGGCCCGAGATCGTCGCCGTGACGTTCGAGGGCACCGGAACCGGCTTCTTGCCAATACGTGACATTATTCTTCTCCAGCTCCAGCGGCTTAGAACACGCTACAAAGGACCTCGCCGCCGACGTTCTCCTCGCGCGCACGCCAGTCAGACATGACGCCCTTCGGCGTGGAAAGGATCGCGACGCCAAGCCCATTCGCGACGGGCTTAAGGTCCTTCACCGACGAGTAGACCCGCCGCCCAGGCTTCGATACGCGGCTGATTTTCTTGATCGCCGGCTGGCCGTTGCTGTACTTCAGCTCGATTTCGAGGTCCGCCTTGCCACGGCCACGATCGATTTTCGTGTAGCCGCGGATATAGCCTTCCTCCAATAGCACGTCCAAAACCCGGGCGCGCAGCTTCGAGGCCGGAGTTATGACCTTCGGCAGCTTGCGCATCTGCGCATTCCGGATCCGGGTCAGCATATCGCCGAGGGGATCGTTGACCATGTCACTCGCTCCCTACCAGCTCGCCTTGACCATGCCCGGAATGAGCCCCTGGGATGCCAGCTCCCGGAGCTTGTTTCGCGACATCCTGAGCTTCCGATAATACCCTCTCGGACGACCCGTGATCTCGCAGCGATTGCGGATCCGCGTTTTCGAGGAGTTACGCGGCAACTCGGCGAGCTTCATGCTCGCCTGCATCCGCTCCGTCAGGGTCGCCGACTTGTCGCGCGCCGCGGCTTTCAGCTTCGCCCGCTTCTCGGCATACTGCGCAGCCAGCCTGCGGCGGCGGTTATTCTTCTCGATCGCACTCTTCTTTGCCATGTTTTCTCCTAAGAGCCTTTCGGCTGTTTCGCCGAGGTCCCTCAGCTACGGAATGGGAAATTGAAGCCGCGCAGCAATTCGCGCGCTTCGTCGTCGGTCTTGGCCGTCGTGCAGACGATCACGTCCATGCCCCACACCTGATCGACCTTGTCGTAGTCGATCTCGGGGAACACGATGTGCTCTTTCAGGCCGAGCGCATAGTTGCCGCGGCCATCGAAGCTCTTCGGGTTCAGCCCACGGAAGTCCTTCACGCGGGGCAGAGCGACCGTCACCAGACGATCCAGGAACTCGTACATGCGGTCGCCGCGCAGCGTCACCTTGGCACCGATGGGCATGCCCGTCCGGAGCTTGAAGGTCGCGATCGACTTGCGCGCCCGCGTCGTGACCGCCCGCTGACCGGCGATCAGCGACAAGTCGTTCACTGCGCTCTCGACCTTCTTCCGGTCACCGACCGCCTCGCCGATGCCCATGTTGAGCACGATCTTCTCGAGGCGCGGGACCTGCATCATGTTCTTGTAGTTGAACTTCTTCGCGAGCTGATCGCGCAGCACGTTCTCGTAATAGGCTTTCAGCCGCGGCTTATACCCCTCGGGGCGCGTGAACGAGCGCGCTTCGGCCGGCGCAGGCTGCGCCTGCACTTCTGCCTTGCCGGTGGTCTCGGCCTTGGCCCCCTTACCCTTGGAGGCTGCTGCTTGCCCCTTCGCCGCTTTCGTCTCGGCCATGATTTACTTCCTCTCCGGGATCAGCTCGCCCGAACGCTTCGCGTAGCGCACCTTCCGGCCGTCCTCCAGAAACTTGAAGCCGACCCGTGTCGGTGAACCATCGGCCGGATCCTCGAGCGCGAGGTTCGACAGATGGATCGGCGCTTCCTTGGAGATGATGCCGCCTTCCTGGGTCGCAGTCTGCCGCTGGTGGCGGCGGACCATGTTCACGCCACGGACGAGCGCACGATTCTCCTTCGGCATCACGGCGATGACCTCGCCGCGTTTGCCCTTGTCCCGACCGGCCATCACGATGACCCGGTCGCCTTTCTTGATCTTCAGCGACGGCATCAGAGGACCTCCGGCGCCAGCGAAATGATCTTCATGTGGTTCTTGGCGCGCAGCTCACGGGTGACCGGTCCAAAGATGCGGGTGCCGATCGGCTCTCCTTGGTTGTTGACCAGCACCGCCGCGTTACGGTCGAAGCGAATGAGCGAGCCGTCCGGGCGGCGCACACCCTTGGCCGTGCGCACGATCACAGCCTTCATCACCTGACCCTTCTTCACGCGACCACGCGGAATGGCATCCTTCACCGTCACCACGATGGTATCGCCGATGTTCGCGTACTTCCGCTTCGAGCCGCCAAGCACCTTGATGCACTGGACGCGCCGGGCCCCGGAGTTATCGGCTACGTCGAGATTGGTCTCCATCTGAATCATCGAAACAACCCTCTCAACTCGGGCCTCAAGCTCCGGCCCTTATCCCGTCACATCGAGCTGCGCCGCTGCCGCTCTGTCGGCAATCGGCCCGCCCTCGTTCAGTTCTTGCTCCGGCCGTCACCTGTTGACGCTTTCGATGACGTACCAGCGCTTCAACTTCGATATCGGCCGCCCTTCCTGGATCCGCACCACGTCGCCGACCTTGTACGAGTTGTTCTCATCGTGCGCGTGATACTTCTTCGTGCGACGCACGGTCTTCTTCAGCAGCGGGTGCATCAGGCGGCGTTCGACTTTGACGACGACCGTCTTGTCGTTCTTGTCCGACACCACCACGCCTTGCAGGATGCGCCTTGGCATCTCTTCTCTCCTCAACCCTTCTTCTGCGCTTGAGCCCCCAGTTTCTCGCGCATGATCGTCTTGATACGCGCAATGTCGCGACGCACCTGACGAACGCGAGCCGTGTTCTCAAGCTGCCCCGAGGCGGCCTGGAAGCGCAGGTTGAACTGCTCTTTCTTCAGCTTGACCAGCTCATCATTGAGCTGATCGAGCGTCATGCTTCTAATCTCGGCAGCTTTCATTGCTCTCTCGACCTCTCAACCCACATTCGTCGGCCTCAGCCGATGCGAGCGACTACCTTTGTCTTGATCGGCAACTTTGCTGCCCCGAGCGCCAGCGCCTCTCTCGCAACCTCTTCGGATACGCCGTCGAGCTCGAACATGATGCGGCCCGGCTTGACGCGGCACACCCACAACTCCGGCGACCCCTTACCAGACCCCATGCGGACCTCGGCCGGCTTCTTCGTCACCGGAATGTCCGGAAACACACGAATCCAGACACGCCCGGCACGCTTCATGTGACGGGTGATCGCCCGTCGAGCGGCCTCGAGCTGGCGTGCCGTCACCCGGTCCGGCTCGAGCGCCTTCAGACCGAAAGAGCCGAACGTCAACGTCGTGCCGCCCTTGGCCTGCCCGTGGATGCGGCCCTTATGCGCCTTACGGAATTTCGTCCGCTTTGGTTGCAGCATGATCTTCGTCCCCGAACTTCTTAGGCGCTCGCACCCGCGCGCTCGGCCTCACGCCGGCGACCGGTACCGCCTTCTTGCAGATCAAGGGCACGCCGCTCCGAGGCCATCGGATCGTGCTCCATGATCTCGCCCTTGTAGATCCAAACCTTCACCCCGATGACGCCGTAAGCCGTCTTCGCCAGGCCGTATCCGAAGTCCACGTCCGCGCGGAGCGTATGCAGGGGCACGCGGCCTTCGCGATACCACTC
>QGVC01000075.1 GCA_003242645.1 Pseudomonadota bacterium | reverse complement strand
CTTATTTTTGGGGGGCTGGGGATGTGTATAAGAGACCGGTCCACAACAGGTCGATGACACGTGGCTCCGTGACACCGGTTGGCAGGCGCAGGGCCTTCTTGAGCAGGACGGCGACCCGCGGGCCCACACCTGCCAGCGATTGGACGGAGGCGAAGAGCGGTGTCAGTATGCTTGGACGCATCGCGGAGACGCCGGTCCCATATCGGAGCCATTCCTCAAACGCAGAGGAGCCGGTGCGTCGCGGCTCACTCTTTGCGCATGGCCTTCCTGAGGCTATATGACGCCCATCCCCCTTGCACGTTGGCGAGGCAGGGTCGGGGCGTCAAGGCGCGCGGCTGATTATCCAGAGGTGGTGAGGACGTGATGCGAGGCGATGAACTCGACGTGCGCCGGCGGCGTGCCGCCTACCGAGCCACGCACCGCGGCACCAAAGAGATGGATTGGGTGATTGGCCGCTATGCCGTCTCAGTCCTGCCCAATCTGGAGGGGGAGGCGCTCGATCGGCTGGAGCGTTTTCTGAACCTGCCGGACCCCGATCTGCAGCAATGGTTCTACTCTCCGCATCTGGCCGCTGGAACCGAATTTTCTGAGCTGGTAGCGGAGATGCGCCGCTTTCATGGTCTGGAGTGACGGCGGCTAGGACGCAAGCACGAGAGCGGCGGCCTGAAAGGCGCTTTCGTGTTCCAAGGCATCCCGGGCCTTGTGTCCGGGATCCAGTCAACCGCAGACGCCGGAGCAAGCCGAGCTGGGGATCCCGGTAACACGCACCGGGAGGACACTTGCAACGATGCCGACGGCCTTAGGCCGACCAAGACGTACATGGACGCGCTGGTACAACACGACCTGATTTTATCCGGTGTGCCCGAGGGGCTCGATGCCCTCGTGCTGTCGCGGCTGACGCGCGAAGCTGCGGCTGCGAGTGGCGGACCGGGGTACGTTCTTCACGTCGCGCGTGATGACCGGCGGCTCGAGTCGCTGAGAGGGGCGCTCGCATTCTTCGATCCGAAGGTGCGCGTCATCGTGTTCCCGGCCTGGGATACCGTCCCCTATGACCGCGTCGGACCCAATCCAGAGATCGTCGCCAAGCGCATGGCGGCTTTGGCCCGGCTGGTGGCCGGTGGTCGCCGCGAGCCGACGCTCATTCTGACGACGGTGAATGCCATTCTCCAGCGTGTGCCGCCGCGTCAGTTCGTGCGGAATGCCATCCGGCAGATCGCGCCGGGGCAGCGCATCGATATGAACCTCCTTATACAGCGGTTGCTGCTCGGCGGTTATCAGCGCACCGGCACGGTCATGGAGCCGGGAGAGTTTGCCGTGCGCGGTGGCATTCTCGACCTCTTCCCGCCCGGTCGAGCGAACCCGGTGCGCCTCGATTTCTTCGGCGACACGCTGGAGAGCATCAAGACCTTCGACCCGGAGACCCAGCGCACGCAGAAGGTCGTTCAGAAGCTCACGCTGCTGCCGGTGAGCGAGGTGGCCTTTGGCGAGGCGGCCGAGAAGACGTTCCGCAGCCGGTATGTCGAGCTCTTCGGCGGCGGCACCTCGGACGATCCGCTGTATCAGGCCGTCAGCGCCGGCCAGCGCTACCCGGGCATGGAACAGTGGCTGCCGCTCTTCCACGAAAAGCTCGAGACGCTGTTCGACTACGTCCAGGGCAGCGATGTGAGCTTCGACTACCTCGCGGAGGACGCGGTCGCGCAGCGCTTCGATCAGATTGCGGAGCATTATCAGGCGCGCGTCGAAGCGCTGGAGACGGCGAAGTTCGGTGCGCCGCCTTACAAGCCCGTGCCGCCTGAGCTGATGTACATCACGGGCGCCGAATGGAAGTCCTACCTCGGTGCCTTGAAGGTGCGCCGATTTACTCCGTTCGAGCAGGACGAGACCGCCCATGTGGCGCGGTTGGGCGGCCGACCGGGCCGGAACTTCGCGCCGGAGCGCACGGCCGAAGGCGCTGATCTTTTCGGGGCGGTCGTCGGGCACATCCGTAAGCTGCACTCCGAGAACAAGCGTGTCGTCATTGCTGCCTGGACTCCGGGTGCGCGCGAGCGACTGGCGACTTTGCTCAAGGCGCACGGCCTGGAGAACGCGCGCAAGGTGGAGAGCTACACGGAAGCGCTGGCGCTGCCGGGCGGTGTCGCGGCGCTTGCGGTGCTGGGGCTGGAGCAGGGCTTTGAAACGCCCGACCTCGCTGTCATTGCCGAGCAGGACATCCTCGGCGACCGCATCGTCCGGCCTCGGAGGAAAGCGAAGAAGGCTGCCGATGTCATCACGGAGGCGACGAGCCTGTCCGTTGGCGATCTCGTCGTCCACGTCGATCACGGCATTGGCCGTTTTGAAGGTCTACAGACCATCACGGCCGCGGGCGCGGCGCACGATTGCCTGGAGATCACCTACGCCGGTGGCGACAAGCTCTATCTGCCCGTCGAGAACATCGAGCTGCTCTCGCGCTATGGTTCGGACGCGGAAGGCGTTCAGCTCGACAAATTGGGCGGCGTCGCCTGGCAGTCGCGCAAGGCGCGGCTGAAGAACCGGCTACGTGAGATTGCCTCCGAGCTCATCAAGATCGCGGCGGTGCGCCAGCTCAAAGAGGCACCGATCATCACGCCGACCGATGGCGCGTACGAGGAGTTCGTCGCCCGATTCCCGTATGAAGAGACCGAGGACCAGTTGGCGACCATCGAGGCCGTGATCGAGGACCTGGCCTCCGGCAAACCCATGGATCGGCTCGTGTGCGGCGATGTCGGCTTCGGCAAGACCGAGGTGGCGCTCCGTGCAGCTTATCTGACGGCGATGGCTGGCCTGCAGGTTGCGGTCGTGGTGCCGACGACGCTGCTGGCGCGGCAGCACACGGCAACGTTCACTGAGCGCTTCAAGGGCTTTCCGGTGCGCATCGCGCAAGCTTCGCGGCTCGTGCCTGCGAAGCAGCTGGCCGAGGTCAAGGAGGGACTGCGCACAGGCACGATCGACATCGTCATCGGCACGCACGTGCTCTTGGGCAAGTCGATCCAATTCGCGCGGCTCGGCTTGCTGATCGTGGACGAGGAGCAGCATTTCGGCGTGGCGCATAAGGAGCGGCTCAAGCAGCTGCGCGAGGACGTGCATGTGCTGACGCTGACGGCAACGCCCATTCCGCGTACGCTGCAGCTTGCCCTTTCCGGCGTCCGCGAGCTTTCGCTTATCACCACGCCGCCGGTCGATCGGCTGGCGGTGCGCACGTACATCTCGCCCTTCGACCCGGTCATCATTCGCGAGGCGCTGCGCCGGGAGCGCTACCGCGGCGGTCAATCGTTCTACGTCGTGCCGCGCATCGCAGATCTCGACGAGGTTCATGAATTTCTCCGCGAGGCTGTCCCCGAGCTGCGGGTTGGGCGCGCGCATGGCCAGCTCTCTGTGTCCGAGCTCGAGAAGGTCATGACGGCGTTCTACGAGGGCGAATACGACGTGCTGCTGTCGACGGCGATCGTTGAATCCGGCCTCGATGTCCCGAATGCCAATACGTTGATCGTGCACCGGGCCGACATGTTCGGTCTGGCGCAGCTCTATCAGCTTCGTGGCCGCGTCGGGCGCTCGAAAACTCGCGCCTACGCGTACTTCACCACGCCGCCCGGCCAGAAACTCACCGAGGGGGCGGAAAAACGCCTCAAGGTGTTGCACTCGCTCGACACGCTGGGTGCAGGCTTCTCCTTGGCCAGCCACGATCTCGACATCCGTGGCGCGGGCAACCTGCTTGGAGAGGAGCAGTCGGGGCATATCCGCGAGGTCGGGTTCGAGCTCTATCAGGCGATGCTGGAGGAGGCGATCGCGAACCTCAGAGGCGGCGACCTTGGCGAGGTTTCCGAGCAATGGAGTCCGCAGATATCGCTCGGCACCTCGGTGCTAATCCCAGAGAGCTACGTCCCCGACCTGCAGCTCAGGCTGGGGCTTTACCGGCGTCTTTCTGGGCTCGAGCAGCGGTCCGAGATCGATGAATTCGCCGCAGAGCTGGTCGACCGCTTCGGCGAGCTGCCGACCGAAGTGCGCCATCTGCTTGACATCGTGGAGATCAAGGGGCTTTGCCGGCAGGCGAGCGTCGCGCAAATCGAGGCTGGACCGAAGGGTGCAGTCCTGACCTTCCGCAACAATGCCTTCACCAATCCCGCGGGATTGGTCGATCTGATCCAGCGATCGAAAGGCAAGATGAAGCTGCAGCCGGATCACAAGCTCGTCTACAAGGCCGATTGGGATCAACCGGAGCAGCGCTTGAAAGGAGTGCGGAAGCTCATCGGCGATCTGGCGGAGCTGGCAGCGAAGGCTGCGCAGAGCTGACGTCGCTGGCACTTGTTCCTGATCCTTCGCCGGGCTATCGGAACGCCGGCCCCGTCGAAGGGATGAACGAAGCGGCGGCTAACATGGATCGGTGATGCACCATACCGGGTTGCAGGCTTGCTGCGCCCCGGTTCGGCCATGCGGCTTTGGCCTCGACGCTCTCGGAGCGGGTGACTCGGACCCCGGTGTCGAAGCCGTAATAGACAAGGCGGCGAAGGAAGGCGGGCAGGATGAGCGAGGTTAATTCTTCACTGCGGTACAAGCGCATATGCCTGAAGCTGTCTGGCGAGGCCATGAGCGGCCGCGGCTCATTCGGCATCGACATGGAGGTCGTCAACCGGCTGGCCAGGGACGTCGGAGAGGCTGTTCGAGCTGGCGTCAGGATCGTGGTGGTGCTCGGTGGCGGCAACATCTTCCGCGGCCTTGCCGGGGCTGCCAAAGGGATGGATAGAGCCACTGCCGACTACATGGGCATGCTCGCCACCGTCATGAATGCCCTCGCCTTCCACAACGCCTTGGAGCGGCAGGGCACACCGGCGCGGGTCTTGTCCGCCATTCCGATGCCGACCATCTGCGAATCGTACGTGCGGGCAAAGGCGCTGCATCACCTTGAGAACGGGCGCGTGGTGATTTGTGCCGCAGGAACGGGCAACCCCTTCTTCACCACTGACACCACAGCGGCTTTGCGCGCCATTGAGATGAACTGCGATGCCGTGGCCAAGGCCACTCAGGTCGATGGGGTGTACTCAGCCGATCCGCGTACGGATCCAACGGCGGTTCGCTATGATCGGCTTACCTATGCGGATGTATTGGCCCGCGATCTTAAGGTGATGGACGGCGCGGCGGTTGCGCTTGCCCGCGATAACGGTCTTCCGATAATTGTTTTTTCGATTGAGGAGTCGGGTAATCTTTTGAAGATGTTGCGCGGAGAGGCCCGCGCGACCATTGTCCAGGGTAGCGCCTGATCTTCACGATCCGCGCGGCCCCGTCGCCCCGTCCGCCCGTTTGAGGGCGAGCGCGAGACGCGCCGGCCACTGCCGCGCCCGTTAGGAGGAGTGGTATGGCTCAGGTCAATTTCGACATCGGCGATCTCGAAAGGCGCATGCGTGCTGCCATCGATGCGCTGAAGCGGGAGCTGAGCGGGTTGAGAACGGGACGCGCGAGCGCCAATCTGCTTGATCCCGTCATGGTCAATGTCTACGGGCAGAAGTTGCCGATCAACCAGGTGGCCTCCGTCTCGGTCCCCGAACCTCGCATGATAACGGTTCAGGTGTGGGACAAGGCTGCTGTGCCCGCAGTCGACAAGGCGATCCGGGAGGCAAATCTTGGCCTCAATCCGATTGTAGACGGCAACCTGCTTCGCCTGCCGGTGCCGCCGCTGACGCAGGAGCGCCGCCAGGAGCTCATCAAGCTTGCCCACAAGTATGCCGAGCAATGCCGGGTAGCGATCCGGAATGTGCGCCGCGACGGGATGGAAGCGCTCAAGAAGCTCGAAAAGGACTCGAAGATCAGCCAGGACGAGCATCGGAGCAGTTCGGCCAAAGTCCAGGATTTGACCGACAAGCTCATCAAAGAGGTTGATCAGATCCTGGCGAACAAAGAAGCTGAGATTAATAAGATTTGACGCATTTGACCGGCGGGAAGCCTCCGCCTCAGAACTCTTCGAGAAAGCTCACGGGGCCGGTGGCAGACATTCAGGTACAACCATCCGTTGATGCGGGCGAGCGTAGCCCGCCGCCGCGCCACGTCGCGATCATCATGGACGGCAACGGCCGTTGGGCAAAACGCCGTGGCCTGCCGCGTTCCGTTGGTCATCGGATGGGCGTGGAGGCATTGCGCCGGACGGTCAGGGCCGCCATCGAGCTGGGCATCTCCTATCTGACGATCTACACCTTCTCCTCGGAGAACTGGTCGCGCCCCGCCGACGAGGTCAACGAGCTGATGCGCATGATGAAGCGGTTCGTGCGCAGGGACCTTGTCGATTTGCACGAGAACGGGGTTCGCATTCGCGTCATCGGAGAGCGGAACAACATCGATCCCGATCTGCTCAGGCTGATCGAGGAGGCAGAGTCGCTGACCGCGAACAACGAGCGGCTCACGCTTGTCGTCGCCTTCAACTACGGTTCCCGGATCGAGATCACGAAAGCGGCCCGGCGCCTCGCCGAGAAGGCAGCGCGCGGTCTGCTGGACCCTGCCCAGATCACACCTGAGCTGTTTGGGGCTGAGCTAGACACGAGCGGCATTCCGGACCCCGACCTGCTCATTCGAACGAGCGGCGAAGTCCGCCTGTCGAACTTCCTTCTCTGGCAGGCGGCGTATGCGGAGCTGATGTTCATCGATGCGTACTGGCCGGACTTCGGCCGCGAGCACCTCAAGCAGGCTATCGCCGAGTATTGCTCCCGAGACCGTCGGTATGGTGGACTGCCCCGCGAGTCGAAGGGCCTGAAGACGCATCATCCATGACCTCTGACGAGAACCAGGTGACACGGGCATCGGCGCTCTTCAGTGAGCTGAAGCCGCGCCTTCTCTCCGGGCTGTTGCTGGCCGCAGTAGCGCTGGGGCTCTGTTACCTCGGGCCGCTCAGCTTCGCCGTGCTCGTCGTCATCGTCGCGCTCATCATGTGCTGGGAGTGGGGCAGGGTCGTTCGCGGCCGAGAGTTCGACACCGCTTTCATGATCCACGGAGGTGCGGTTGCGGCAGCTTCTCTGCTCGCTGCGCTTGGCCTGGCGGCCCTCGGGCTTCTCCTGGTGATGATCGGTGCCGTGCTCGTCCTGCTTCTGCAGTATGGAGCGCGCGGTCGACTTTCGGCGCTCGGCGTTCCATACGTCGGTGTGCCAGCCATCTCTCTTCTTTGGATTCGATGGGACGAGCCGTTCGGGTTTGCCGCAGTGCTCTTTGTCTTGCTCGTCGTGTGCGCGACGGATACGTTTGCCTACTTCGGAGGGCGCGGGATAGGAGGCGCCCGGCTGTGGCCACGTGTTTCACCGAACAAGACCTGGGCCGGCCTCATCAGCGGCATCGTCGCTGGAACCGTCGTGGGAGCCCTGTTTGCGTTCTTCGTCGAGGGCAGCTCGCACGTTGGGCTGGCGCTCCTTGCTTTTCTATTGGCGCTGGCGACGCAGGCCGGCGATTTGACCGAGTCGGCCCTCAAGCGCGGGTGTGGCGTCAAGGACGCGAGCACGCTCATCCCGGGCCACGGCGGCTTCTTGGATCGGATGGACGGCGTTGTGTTCGCGGCTTTCGCTGCGGCGATCGTCGCGCTCCTGATCGATCCCTACGCGCCGGCTCGTGCACTCCTGCTGGGATCATGACCTATTGGGCAGCAGGAATGTTCGGGTCGAGCAATTTGGCGGCAGTCCAAACACCTTCTTCAATGGTTGAGGCTAAGTGAAAGCGGTCACCATACTCGGAGCGACGGGCTCGGTCGGGACTAGCACGCTCGATATTATCCGGCGCGCTCCCGACAAATTCCGGGTTGCGGCTGTGACCGCGCAGACGAATGCCGCCAAGCTTGCCCAGATTGCAATTGAGCACCGGGCGGAGTTGGCGGTCATCGGTGACGAGGCTTGCTACGGCGAGCTGCGCGATCGGCTCGCGGGCAGCGGGATCGAGGTTGGAGCAGGGCCCTCGGCCCTCATTGCCGCCGCTGAGCATCCCGCCGATTGCGTTGTCGCGGCCATCACCGGCGCGGCCGGACTTGCGCCGACACTGGCGGCCGCCCGTCTCGGGCGCCGGCTGGCCTTGGCAAACAAGGAATGCCTGGTTGCGGCCGGCGACATCTTCATGGCGACCGTGAGGAACTCGGGCACGGAGCTGGTGCCCATCGACTCCGAGCACTCCGGCGTCTTCCAGCTCCTCGCTGGCGCAGACACCCGTGCGATCGAGCGAATCGTGCTCACCGCCTCGGGCGGACCGTTCCGCGGCTGGAGCTTGGAGCGCCTCGCACAGGCGACACCTGAGGAGGCCCTCAAGCATCCCAAGTGGAACATGGGGCCCAAGATCTCGATCGACTCGGCAACCCTCATGAACAAGGGGCTGGAGCTGATCGAGGCCTATTACCTCTTCCCGGTCGAGGCGGAGCAGATCGACGTGGTCGTGCATCCGCAGTCGATCGTCCATTGCCTCGTCACCTTTGAGGACGGGTCGGTGCTGGCTCAGCTGTCCTGCCCCGACATGCGTATTCCGATCTCGGTAGGGCTCGCCTGGCCGGAGCGGATACCCTCGCCAGCCGCACGCCTGGATCTCGTTGCTCTCCAGTCGTTGACCTTCGAGGCGCCCGACCTGGAGCGCTTTCCTGCCCTCCGCTTGGCCCGGGAGGCACTGGATCTCGGCGGCACGGCGCCTGCTATTCTAAATGCCGCCAACGAGGTCGCCGTCGAAAGCTATCTTGCGCGGCGATCGGGCTTTCTTGACATCGCCAGAACGGTCGCCACATGCCTCGATCGAGCGGTGCAAGCCGGCCTTATCCGAACGCCCCAGAGTCTGGATGATGTCATGGCCGCGGACGCCACCGGGCGCGAGTTGGCACGTGATGTGTTAGCAGCGAAAGTGGCGGGCTAGCCCGGGCGCTGCGCTTTGAGAGTCGAAGGAGATCGAGCAGATGGCATTGTTGTCCAGCTTCGCCGACGGACTTGGAGGATTTCTCTTCGTCCTCCTGTCGTTCCTGTTCGTGCTCACCGTCGTGGTGTTCGTGCACGAGCTGGGACACTTCCTGGTGGCGCGCTGGTGCGGTGTGAGCGTCAGGGCTTTCTCGATCGGCTTCGGACGCGAGATCTATGGCTTCTACGACCGGCACGGCACGCGCTGGCGCTTCGCGTGGATCCCGCTCGGGGGCTACGTCAAGTTCGTGGACGATGACAATGCCGCAAGCGCCGGGCCATCGGCGCGGCTCGATCAGCTGACCCCGGAGGAGCGGGCCGGAGCTTTCCACACCAAGCCGCTGTGGCAGCGGACCGCCATCGTGGCAGCTGGGCCTCTCGCCAACTTCTTGCTGGCGATCGTCATCTTTGCGCTGATGTTCTCGCTCATCGGCATCCGCACGACAGCGCCCCGCGTCGACGAGGTGGTGCCGAACTCGCCGGCAGCCACAGCAGGTTTCATGCCGGGCGACGTGATCCTGGAGATCGACGGCAAGCGCATCGATTCGTTCAACGAGGTTCTGCGGATCGTCAGCACGTCTCCGGGCCGGGAGCTCACCGTCAAGGTTGATCGCGATGGTCAGGCGCTGACGCTCACGGTTGTTCCCGAGCGTCAAGAGATCGAGGATAGCTTCGGCGGCACGGTCGTCCGCGGCATCATCGGCATACGGCGTATAACGACGCCCGACACCACGGAGCTGAGGCGCGCCGGACCGCTGGAGGCGGTATGGCTCGGCGTGCGTGAGACGCAGTTCATCATCACGTCGACGCTGTCCTACCTCGGTGACGTGATCATCGGCCGGCAGAGCGCTGACCAGCTCGGCGGCCCGATCCGCATCGCAGAGGTCTCCGGGCAGGTGGCCAAGCTTGGCCTCGAGCCGCTGCTCAATCTGATCGCGGTCATCTCGGTCAGCATAGGGCTGATCAATCTTTTCCCCATTCCTCTGCTAGATGGCGGGCACCTTTTGTTCTACGCCATCGAGGCCTTGCGCCGGAAGCCGCTGAGCGAACGGAGCCAGGAAATCGGGTTTCGAATTGGCCTGGCGGTCGTTCTGATGTTGATGGTTTTTGCCACCCTGAACGATCTTCCCATTGTGCGGCGGTGGCTTACCGGAAATGGTTAGTCCTCGAAGTTTTTTAGGGGGTTGTGAAACATTCTTGCCACTTCCAATGCCCCGTCTGAATCGTTAAAACCTCGAAAGCTTAGCTGAGTCTGCCTTGGAGGCGGTTGCGCCAAGCTGGTGCCGCCTTCACGACTCAGATAAGGAGAAGTTGCGTTGGTCTGCCGAGAGGCGCTCAACGCCGCTTCCGGGGGGCAAAAGTAAACGAAGGGCAGACGAAGGTATGCAACTTCGGAAACGGGCGATTGGGGGGTGGTGGCTCCTTGTCTTGGTTGCCGCCATTAGCTCTTCTTCCTTCGTGCTGACCAGCACAGTTGTCGCGCCGGTTGCACAAGCGCAAAGCATCATTATCCAGGAAATCAGGGTCGTCGGTAACAAGCGGGTCGAAGCCGAGACGGTCCGCTCCTACCTGCACTTCACGGTTGGCGATCGTTACGACCCAGGTCTGGCAGACAAATCCATACACACGTTGTTTGCGACCGGTCTGTTCGCGGACATCGACATCGTGCCGGAGGGGAGCACCGTTGTTGTCTATGTTGTCGAGAACCCGGTCGTTAATCAGGTCGCGTTCGAGGGCAACAGCGAGATCGATGACAAGACGCTCGAAGCCGAGGTGCAGCTGAAGCCTCGCTCCGTCTATACGCGTGCCCGTGCGCTTTCCGATGCGCAGCGAATCCTGGACGTCTATCGCCGGCAGGGGCGGTTTGCAGCTGTGGTCGAGCCCAAGATCATCGAGCTCGACCAGAACCGCGTCAACGTTGTCTTCGAGATTGATGAAGGTATCCAGACGAAGGTCAAGGCCATTCACTTCGTCGGTAACCGCGCATTCTCGGACTCGCAGCTTCGCGACATCATCACGACCACGCAGTCCGGCTGGTTCGACTTCCTCAAGGGAACAGCGATCTACGATCCGGACCGGATGAATTTGGATCGCGAGCTGTTGCGGCAGTATTACCTCAAGAATGGCTATGCCGACGTTCGTATCGTCGCGGCGAATGCCGAGCTGGATCGTGACGGCACGGGCTTCATCCTGACGTTCGTCGTCGAGGAAGGTGAGCTTTACACCTTCGGCGATGTGCGCATCGAAAGCGCGTTGCCCGAGCTGCAGCCCGAGACGCTGTACGACGAGGTGCTGACGCGTTCGGGCGAGACCTTCAACGCGTCCTACATCGACAAGACCGTCGAAAAGCTGACGCTGCGCACGTCGCAACAGGGCTTTGCGTTCGCCCGCGTTCGTCCGCGCACCGACCGCGATCCGCTGGCGCGTGTGATCCACATCACCTACGAGATCGATCAGGGGCCGCGGGTCTACATCGAGCGCATCAACATCGTCGGCAACCTGCGCACCAAGGATCATGTGATCCGGCGTGAGTTCCGGCTGGCTGAAGGCGACGCCTACAATCCGCTACTTGTCGATCAGGCGAAGAAGCGGCTTCAGGCCCTAGGCTTCTTCAAATCGGTCGAGATCAATCGGCGCCCTGGGTCGGCCCACGACCGTGTCATCCTCGATGTGGAGGTTCAGGAACAGCCCACGGGTGAGCTGTCCTTCGGTGCGGGCTACTCGACCGCCGAGGGTGTCATCGGTGACGTGAGCATCACCGAGCGCAACCTGCTCGGCAACGGCCAGTTCCTGCGTCTGCGCCTCGGTGGCTCCATGGAGCGCTTCCAGATCGACCTCAGCTTCACTGAGCCGCGCTTCCTCGACCGCAACATCGCGGCCGGCTTCGACCTCTTCCACAAGGAGGTCGATCAGACGAGGGAGTCGTCGTTTGAATACCGCAAGACTGGTGGCGCCGTTCGCATGGGCTTCCCGCTGGCCGAGAACATCTGGATGTCGACCAGCTATACGCTGTCGCGTGACGAGATTTTCAACGTCGAGGACAATGCATCCTGGGTCATTAAGGAAGAAGCGGGCTCGGCGCTAACGTCAGCGATTGGTACAGCGATTACATACGACACGCGTAATCACCCTCATAATCCTAATCGAGGATTGTTCTTCCAGATTGGGACCGACTTTGCGGGCGTTGGTGGCGATGTTCGCTACGTCCGGGTTCAGGGTGAGGGGCGGGCGTACTATCCTATCACTGATGAGATCACCTTTGTCGGTCGTATAATCGGCGGCCATATCGAAGGCTGGGGCGGTGATGATGTGCGCCTCCTCGATCTCTACTACAAGGGCGGAGAGACTGTGCGCGGGTTTGATCGAGCTGGCTTTGGTCCGCGTGATATTCTGACGGGCGACGCTCTTGGTGGTAAGACGTTCTGGGCGGCGACAGCCGAGATACGCTTCCCGTTGCCGCTAATTCCGGAAGAGCTTGGCATGTCGGGCGCTGTGTTCGCGGACGCAGGCTCGTTGTTCGGCGCGGGTGCCCTAGCCAAGGAGAAAAATACTCAGTGCGATGCCGGAGATCGTGAGGCTGGTATTTGCCTGGCCGACGACGCCAGCATCCGTTCCTCCGTGGGTGTAGGTATCTTGTGGAACTCGCCGCTCGGTCCGCTGCGGCTCGATTACGCCTATGCCC
>QGVC01000074.1 GCA_003242645.1 Pseudomonadota bacterium | reverse complement strand
TCGTGTTCGCAGCCGCGAGCCTGAAGAATGCCCTCGATGAGATCAACGAGCAGTGGCAGAAGGAGACAGGCAAGAAAGCCGTCATCTCCTATGCCGGAAGCTCGGCGCTGGCCAAGCAAATCGAGCAGAGGGCGCCAGCGCAGATGTTCATCTCTGCCGATATCGACTGGATGGACTATCTCGCTCAAAAAAATCTCATCAAACCTGAAACCCGCTCCAATCTACTCGGCAACCGTATCGTCCTGATTGCGCCCAAGGACCAATCCAAGACGATCGAGATCAAGCCGGGGTTCGATCTCGCAGGGTTTCTAGGCGATGGGCGCCTGGCCATGGCCAATGTGACGTCGGTGCCTGCCGGCAAGTATGGCAAGGCCGCGCTCGAAAAATTGGACGTTTGGGCCAGCGTCTCCGACAAAGTCGCCCAAGCGGAAAACGTGCGCGCCGCTCTTCTGCTTGTATCGCGCGGCGAGGCCGCGGCAGGTATCGTCTATCAGACGGACGCTGCCGCCGATCCGAACGTTAAGATCGTCGGCGTATTCCCCGAGGACACGCACCCACCGATCATCTATCCTGTCGCGCTCACGGCCGAGGCTTCCCATCCCGACGCAGCGGCGTTCCTGGATTATCTAAAGTCCGCGAGGGCCAAGTCGCTGTTTGAGGCGCAGGGCTTCATAGTTTTGGGTTCCGGCCAATCCTGAAGACGATCAGGGCTGAGACTGTCTACGATGGAATGGTTCACTCTCAGTCCCGAGGAGTGGGCGGCAGTTCGACTGAGCTTGAAGGTGGCGCTTGTCGCCACCTTCGTCAGTTTACCTTTCGGCATTGCGACAGCCATGTTGCTCGTGCGTGGCCGCTTCTGGGGGCGCTCGCTGCTCGATGGGCTCGTCATGATGCCCTTGATTTTGCCCCCTGTTGTTACGGGATACCTCTTGCTCATTTTATTCGGACGGCGCGGACCGATCGGTGCGTTTCTCGAACAATATTTCGGGATCGTGTTTTCGTTTCGCTGGACGGGCGCAGCCCTGGCCTGCGGGGTCATGGCATTCCCCCTGATGGTGCGCGCGATCCGTCTTTCCATCGAAGCAGTCGATTGGAGGCTTGAGGACGCCGCCGGCACGCTCGGGGCCAATCGCGCTTGGGTTTTTCTCACAGTAACCCTCCCGCTCATTGTGCCCGGCATCATCTCCGGCCTGATTTTGTCATTTGCCAAGGCGATGGGAGAGTTTGGCGCAACAATTACGTTTGTATCGAACATTCCGGGAGAGACACAGACACTGCCCTCCGCGATCTACACATTCACGCAAGTGCCAGGTGGCGACCTAGGAGCTTTCCGCCTCACAGTTATCTCCATTTGTATCGCGATTATGGCCCTGTTCGTTTCGGAGCTTTTGGCGAAACGGGCCAAACGGCGGTTTGAGGTGGCATGAGGCTCGCTGTCAAAATCCGCCATCGGCTGGGGAATTTTCTCCTCGATGCTGATTTCGAAACCAGCGGAGGTCTTGTCGCCCTGTTTGGGCGTTCCGGTTCCGGAAAGACATCGATTGTCAATACCATCGCAGGGCTCATTCGCCCCGAGCACGGCCGCATCAGCATTGGCGACGTGACGCTTGTCGATACGGAGCGAAACGTCTTCGTCCCCTGTCATCGCCGCAGGATTGGTTACGTTTTTCAGGAAAGTCGCCTGTTCCCGCATCTGACGGTTCGGCAAAATCTGCTTTACGGTCGCTGGTTCGCGCCGAAATCCGAAAGACGCGAGGATTTCGATGCTGTCGTCGAATTGTTGGGGATCGGGGGACTGCTTGAACGCTGGCCAGCGGGACTATCGGGTGGTGAAAAGCAGCGCGTGGCCATTGGACGGGCGCTGCTTTCGAGCCCGCGGGCGCTGCTGATGGACGAACCACTCGCCTCTCTCGACGAGGCCCGCAAGGAGGAAATCCTGCCCTATATCGAGCGGCTGCGAGACCATAGCCGTATGCCGATCGTCTATGTCAGCCACTCCATAGCGGAAGTGACCCGCTTGGCATCAACGGTGGTGTTGCTGTCGGAGGGCAAGGTCGTCGCGGTCGGCCCGGTTTCGGACGTTATGCAGCGCCTGGACCTCTTTCCGCTTACAGGTCGAGCGGAGGCCGGCGCGATCATCGAAGCGGTGGTGGAACGGCACGATACGGAGTTCGGACTGACGGAACTGTGTTCACGAGCAGGACGCTGGCGGTTAGCAAGGCTTGAAGTTCCCGTCGGTGCACGGATTAGACTGCGCGTTCGTGCGCGCGATGTCATTCTCGCGAGATCGCAGCCGTCCGACGTGAGCGCACTCAACGTCATGGCCGGAACCGTTGCTGAGATCAGGCACGGCGATGGCCCAATCGTGGATGTGCGGGTCAACTGCAACGGAGAAAATATCATCGCACGGATCACGCGTTATTCGCTTGAGCGGCTGTCTCTTGCCCCGGGCGCGCCCGTATTCGCGCTCATCAAGACCGTAGCTCTCGATCGGCGCAGCCTTAGCGGCCCTATTGATGAGGAACCGCTTGGAGCTGATTTGGACGACGCGTGAGGTAGCTAAGCGTTTTTATCCGAAATGTGAGGCTTCTCGCTTAAGCACGCCACGAGAGCGCGAACATGCGCATCCGCGGCCTCCGCAGCTGCCTGCTGGATTGCGCGATATCGGCGGATAACGTCGTGACCGAATTCCGTCACCTGCGCACCTCCGCCGCCGGCTCCTCCCATCTGGGTTTCGACGAGCGGCTCACGGAAAATGTGGTTGATTTCGTTGACCAGCAGCCAGGCGCGCCGGTAGGACATGCCCATCTCTTTTCCGGCAGCCGAAATTGACCCGTGCTTGGCAATAAGCTCCACCAATTGGATTTTGCCCGGTCCTAAAAAACCGAACGCACCGAAATCAATACGAATGGTGAGTGAAGCGGTGCGCGCATCCTTGCACTTCGCCGCCGCACGACGTGTACTTTTTCGTGGAGCCTGTCGCATTCTTTTTTGCTGAATTGAGGAATCTTATGTTGGCACCAAACTCCATGCCGAACTTGAGGAGGCATCATGCCACAAAAAGCGGCCGTCGAGGATGACGCGTCCTCAATGCGGAGGCAGTTTCTGGAGCTTATTCTCAGCCGGCAGTCTGTCTCGCCAAAGCGTCTGGGACCGCCGGGTCCGACCTACGACGAAGTCGCCATGATGGTCTCCGCCGCCGTGACCGCTCCCGATCACGGTGCGCTTCGCCCATGGCGGTTCATTCTGATCGAACACGACTCCCGAAACGCGCTGGCGGACTTGTTTCAACAAGCGAAAGCGCGTCTCTCCCCCCGTGCAACGCCCGAGGAACTCGAACGTGAGCGCCAGAGAGCGCTGCGAGCCCCGACATTGCTTGCCGTCGTGGCCCGATTGCAACGCCACGAGCCGCGTGTTGAAGAACGGGATCAGTACGCCTCCATCGGCGCAGCCATCCAGAACATTCTGCTGGTGGCGCATGCGCTGGGCTACGGCGCTATCATGCTGAGTGGCCGGAAGACACGCGATCCCCAGTTGGTCTCAGCGCTGGGTTTGTCTGGGCAGGAGGAGCTGATGGGATTCATCTGCATCGGCACGCCGACAACCAGTATATCGCGCAAGTGTCGGCCGAATGTTAGCGATCATCTGACGGTGTGGCGGCCGACCTGAAAAGGGCGCTGGACCGTTATAGGCACATGCTCTTACACGAGTTACGAAGGGAACAGCCGGGAGTCCTCGGCCGTGGCATAGCAGGAGCAGATATTCCGCTTACAGGAGGCTCCCATGGCCAAGATGCTGACTGCCACGATGCTGACCGCTCTACTGACAGGTACATTGTTGACCGCGGCCATCTTTCTGGCCACGGAAACGAGCGCCCAGCAAATGTTCCTGTACTGACTGGCTGAGCGAGAAGCGAGTGAGGGCTTCTAGAACTTTGTACGCTCCGCGGGGTGGACGAGTCGTAAGTCGCTCTTCCGAAAAGCCTTCCTTAGTTGCTCAGCCACAGGGCAGAGCCGAGTGGAAGCTTCACGCTAACGACCTCACCAATTTGATGGAGACTATCGCCGGCGTGGAATGGTGTGTCGACGGCAATCTCAGCAGTGCCAATCCGCACGCCGTAGCGAACGGTCGAACCGAGAAATTCGCGATAGACGACCGTTCCGGGCACCGTGCCTTCACCGCTCGCGCTGATTTGGCATTGCTGAGGACGGAAGACGAGCTTTGCTCCCGGATTGACGTCGGCTTCCGGGGAAACCGGCAGAGCAATGCCTTCGCCGATGACGTAGGTGCGCTCTGCTCCCGAGCCGACGAGCTCGCCCGTTAGAACATTGGCCGTTCCGAGGAACGTCGCCACGAACAGATTGGCGGGGCGCTCGTAAAGCTCCATCGGTGTTCCCACCTGCTGCACCGTTCCGTCGTTCATCACGGCGATGCGATCGCAGATCGAGTTCGCCTCCTCCTGGTCGTGGGTCACGAAGATCGTCGTCAGGCCAAGCCGCTGCTGTAGATCGCGCAGCTCGCGTCGCACCTGCATGCGCAACTTGGCATCGAGGTTCGACAGCGGCTCGTCGAGCAGAAGCACCTTCGGTCGAACGGCAAGCGTCCGTGCCAGTGCGACCCGCTGCTGCTGGCCACCCGAGAGCTGCGACGGGCGCCGGTCCGCGAGGTGGGCGAGGCCGACGAGTTCCAGGGCTTCGGCGACGCGTTTCTCGATCTCCTGGCGCGGAAGACGGCGCTCCTCCAGCCCGAAGGCGACATTGCGCCAAACGGTCATGTGCGGCCACAGGGCATATGACTGGAAGACCATTCCGACGTCGCGCTTCCACGGCGGCAATCGCGAAATGTCCTCGCCTCCGACAAGAACCCGGCCCCTGTCGGCCTGATTAAAGCCCGCAATCAGCCGCAGTAGGGTTGTCTTTCCGCACCCGGATGGACCGAGAAAGGCGAAGAACTCACCAGGCGAGATATCAAGGCTCACGTTCTTCAACACGTGATTGGAGCCGTAGGACACGTCAACGTTCTCTATGCGAACGCCGACGGGTGCGATTGCGCTGTCGCTATTCCAAGCTGCCCGGTTCATCCGCTGCATGTCCAAGTACCAATACGCCTGTCACTGGCGGCTCGTCGCTCGCTGCCCGCGTTCGATAATGATGTGAGAGATCAGGGTGCATAATGCCACCAGAACGACGGCGATGACGCCCAGTGCTGCGCCAGGGCCGCGACCTGCGGCCGACTGCATGAAGACGTAAAGTCCGTAGGCGAGTGGCGCGTCCACATCCGATTGCACCAGCATTAGAGTAGCCGACAGCTCCACGGCCGCTGTCGCAAAGCTCGAAATGAACCCGGCGAGGATGCCACCCATCATCAGTGGCACCACGATCCGTCGAACCGTCCGCCACTTCGTTGCGCCGAGGTTCTCAGCCGCTTCCTCCAACGAATGGGAGATCTGCTGGAGAGCGGCGTAGCAGGCTCGCAGCGCATACGGCAGCCGTCGGATCGCCAGCGCAATGACGATCATGATCCACAGCGTTGCCAAGGGGCGACCGTCGGGGAGCTGAATGCCGTAGAAAGTGCGGAGATATCCGATACCGAGCACCACGCCGGGCACCGCCAGCGCGGCCGAAGCCGCCCAATCAAGCCATTCGCGCCCGAACAGTCGGGTCCGCAGCACGATGTAGGCGATCGCCACACCGAGAACGACGTCGATCAATCCGGCCAGCGAGGCGTAGATGAACGTGTTTTTCACGTAGATGAAGCTCTCGCCGAAGACGCGGCCGTAATGCGCCAGGGTGAATCCATCGGGAAGCGGGCTGAATGACCAGATGGTCGCAAAGGAAAGAAGGAGCAGCCCGATGTGCGGGGCGAGCACGAGGAGCAAGATCAGAATGACAACGGCGTAGGCGGCCACATTCCCCCAGGGGCCCATCTTGCGTTTGGCGAGCCCACCGCCTCCGCGCTGCACCGTCGCGTAGTCCCGCCCGCGCATGGCGGCCGCGGAGGCCCACATCGCAAGAATCGATACGATGATGAGGACCACCGAAATCACATAGCCCATGGGGTCGGTGATGCCGATCGCGGTCACGCGCAGGTAGGCTTGCGGCGCCAGCATGTCCTTCACGTTGAGCAGCAGCGGCGTGGCGAGGTCATCGAAAACCTTGACGAAGACGAGAGACGCTCCCGCGAGGTAGCCAGGCAGCGCAAGCGGAAAAACGACACGGCGAAACAGTCGGAAGCCGGAGCATCCGAGGTTCTGCGCCGCCTCCTCCATGGACCGGTCGATATTGCGTAACGCAGCCGAGACGTTGACCAGGATGAATGGGAAGTAGTGGACAGCCTGGACGAAAATGACGCCGTTGAGCCCTTCCATGAAGGGGATCTTGAACCCGAACCAGTCGTCAAGGAGCAGATTGACGGTGCCGTTGCGCCCGAAAAGAAGCTGCATCGCAACCGCCCCAACAAACGGGGGCATGATGAGCGGGATGAAACCAAGCGTCTGAATGATGAGGGCGCCGCGGAACTCGAAGCGCGTTGTGAGCGTCGCCAGGGGAAGGGCAAAGAGCGACGCCAGCACAACGCTCATCGCCGACACGTAAATCGAATTCCAGAACGACCTGACGAAAAGGTCGGTGCGCACGAAATCGACGAAGTTGACGAGCGTAAACTCGCCTGTCCCCTTCTCTGTGAAGGCGACGTAGATAACCGTTGCGACGGGTATAATGAGGAAAAGAAGGAGGATGACGGCGATTAGCGCCGCGGCCAGAAGCTGACCTGGCCCAACCGAAAGTAAGCCTTCCCGGCGAGGCAAAACCAACGCCATCGTCGTATCCCTGCGGAAATGATTTTCGAGGAGACTCCGCTCGTCGGAGTCTCCTCGATCTATATCAGCGGGCGAGTTTCAAAGCCTGCTCGGCCTTCGCCTTCGCTTCGGCGTACCGCTCCTTGGCAAATGCGGCCCACTGTTGCTCGAGCTCCGCCTGGCGCGCGCCCTTCTGCTTGCCGCCAGTGAAGGCGCCAGCGATTTCCGGCGAGGACGCTTGCTCCTCGGTGATCGGCATCGCTGCGATGAGGTCACGTGCTTCCTTCACCAGGGCGCGGGCCTCAGCGTTGTCCTTTTGGGCAAGTGCTGCCTCGGCCTCGTGTACCGCTTTGGTCGCGCTCTTGAGGTCGTCAAGCTGGAACGTGATGAGCTGATCGAACAGCGCGTCGACAACCGCGGTCCGCTTCTCTGAGATGGTCACGTCAAACTTGACCCGTGCGCCGAGCGAGGGGTCCTTGAAAGGGTTGGGGTAGTCGGCGGGTGCCTTCTCGTAGACGGCCGGGTTGATCGGAAGGCGGCGGATGCTCGGCTCCAGCAGGACCTCCTGGCCTTCCGGCGACAGTAGGAACTCGATGAAGGCTTCCGCGCCGGCCTTGTTCGGCGCGTTGGCGACGATAGCAACGTTGGCTGGCACAATCGTCGTCACCGTGGGGTAGACGAACTTGACGGGAAAGCCGGAAGCCTGCGCCGAGAAGGCGAAGAAGTCGATCACGATCCCGACGCCCACCTCGCCGGAGTTGACGGCTTCGGGGACGCCGAACGAGCGCTCCGTAACATTTCGGAAATTGCCCGCCATTTCCTTGATGGTGCGCCAGCCCTGCTCCCAGCCCTCGCCCTGCAGGATGGTCTCGATGGTCAGATGCGTAGTGCCCGAGCGGGAAGGAGTCGCGATGGAGACGTGATCGTAATAGACCGGCTTGGCGAGATCGCTCCACTCCTTTGGCTCCGGCAGATTGTTAGCTTTGGCGTAGCGCTCATTCCACATGATGCCGTAGCCGGAGGCCGCGAAGCCGAAGTAGTAGCCGTCTGGATCGTTGATCGGAAAGGCGCCAATCTTCTCCGGAATGCCGGTCGCCTTGGGCTGGTATTTCTGCAGGAGACCCTTGCCCTTGAGCACCTCGAACGCATCCGGTGCGGAAGCCCAGAACAGGTCCGTCTGGTTGTTGTCTTTGGTCTCTTCGAGGTACTTCACGCCCGCGTTGGTATTGCGGTTCTGTACGTCGAGCGTCACGCCTGGGTGGGCCTTCTCGAAGGCTTTCTTGATGGGATCGGTTACGTCCTTCGGAAAGGAGGTCGAAACCGTCACCTTTCCGGTCGGAGCCTGAGCGTGTGCGGGGCCGATGCCAAAGGCCAGGGCGAGTGCCGCGAGTATGGCAAGTGGGCGATTCATTCTTTCCTCCCAAGCTTATTCTGCAGGCAGATGTCCCTGTCGATTTATCGTTGGTCTGTCAGCCGGATGCAATGTTCTTCATGCGCCGCTAGAATCCAGCGCCGCTAGCTCTCTCTACTATCGGGCCCGCAAGCAAAGTTATTCGCGAAAGGGTGGATGCGCACAAAGACGGATCGAGCGGAGGTGAACAAGATGCGCAGGGGAAAATGAGGTGAGTACAGCGTACAATTCCCGACGCTATTCTTTGCACCAAGCGATCCAACGCCGCCGATTTGTAAGATGCATGGGAAATGGCGCCCCGTAGGGGACTCGAACCCCTGTTACCAACGTGAGAGGCTGGCGTCCTAGGCCACTAGACGAACGGGGCAGCGTTCAGGGCGCAAGCTATAGGTGACTGGCGCCGCGTAATCAAGATCCTATTTGGCTCGTTTCCCTCGTCGGTTCAAGGCCGTGGGCACGTGCCATTGACGCGGCTACCGGCTTGGAGCCTCTGGCCGGAACGTGAGCCGGCTTACAACCCGGCCGGTGGTCAGATTGATGATGACAATCCCCATTTGGTCGTGGTGTTCGTACTGAACCGTCATGCGGTCGCCGGACACGGTCGTTTGGCGGATCGTCGCCCCCGATGGTAGGTCGATAGTCACGTTCTGGGCTTGTGGAACAGTGCCAATGCCACCAGCCGGCTGCATGGCGAGGTAGGCGATCCGCCCGATGACGACGGCGAAGCCAACGAGAAGAAGAACCCCAAGAAAGACCACAACGAACTTGAGGATCCTGACCTGGCGGGCGTCGGCCTCGCTGACCTCGTGGCGGGCGTCGCCAACCGGCTGCGCCGGATCGAATGTCGCCATGAACGTGTACCTCTGAAGGGAGCTCTACCGATCCAATGTCCAGTGAGCCTGAGCGCCGACACCTCGAAGTGCCAGCCGAAGCGGAGGGCGAACGCATCGACCGCTTCCTGGCATCACAACTGGAGAACCTCAGCCGCTCACGCATCCAGGCCTTGATTAAAGCCGGCTACGTCCGGAATCGGCGAGGGACCATAGAAGACCCGGGCCTTAGGGTCAAACCGGGGGATGCCTTTGTCGTCGATCTGCCACCGCCGGAGCCCGCCGAGCCGCAACCGGAGTCGATCCCGCTCAAAGTTGTTTGGGAGGATGACGACCTCATTGTGATCGACAAGCCGGCGGACCTCGTCGTTCACCCTGCCGCGGGTCACGCCTCCGGAACTTTGGTCAATGCACTCATCGCGCACTGCGGGGAGAGCCTTTCTGGCATCGGAGGGGTTCAGCGCCCCGGCATCGTGCATCGCCTGGACAAGGGAACCAGCGGGCTGCTCGTGGTCGCCAAGAACGATTTCGCTCATCAGGCACTGGCGCAGCAGTTCGCGTCACATGGCGCAGATGGGCGGCTTGAGCGGGCCTATCTCGCCTTTGTGTGGGGGCAGCTCGATCGCCCACAGGGGATCATCGAGGCTCCCCTGGGCCGCAGCACCAAGGACCGGACCAAGATGGCGGTCGTACGGGAAGGATTCGGCCGACGGGCTGTTACGCATTACAAAGTTATAGAGACCTATCCCGAGGCCGAGGGCAGAGCCGTCGCCGTCAGCCAGGTGAAGGCGATCCTTGAGACAGGGCGAACCCATCAAATTCGCGTGCATTTCGCACACATCGGCCATCCGCTCCTGGGTGACACGACTTACGGCTCCGGCTTTGCCGCCAGTGCGCGGAAACTTTCGCCCGAGGCTCAGGCAGCGCTGAAGGCCCTGGGGAGGCAAGCGCTGCACGCTACGCTACTGGGCTTTGAACATCCGCGCACTGGCAAGAAGTTGCGGTTCGAAAGTCCGCTACCGCCGGAACTCGCGGCGCTACGTGACGCATTAAGGGGAGCGACGGATCCCCGGGTGCTCAAACGTTCCTAGAATGAATGGGTAAGGATAGGTCTCGAAAAACAGTCCAACCTACCTACATAAGGATGGGGCAGTGGAACTCCAAATCGCATTTCCCGTTCCGACAGAGACGATCGCACAACTGCGGCAGCACACGAAACCGTAACTTGTGTGCATCCTACGGGTGGGGCCATCATGCCTTGCTCCGGTCACGCTGCTGGGTGAGGTTGTTACTGTCGGAGGGAGCAACCGGGTTTCACCGCCAGTATGGTCTGATACTCGGCTGAATCGGCTGAACTGAGATGGCAACGAAATCACTGCCGACAATCGCAGGCGGGTCCATGGGCCTCGCACGGTACCTCGAGGAGATCCGGCGTTTCCCGATGCTGGAGCCCGAGGAGGAATACATGCTCGCCAAGCGCTGGCAGGAGCATGCCGATGCGGAAGCGGCCCAGAAGCTCGTAACCTCCCACCTGAGGCTCGTGGCGCGCATCGCCATGGGCTACAGAGGCTATGGTTTGCCGATCAGCGAAATCATCTCGGAAGGCAACGTCGGTCTGATGCAAGCGGTCAAGCGCTTCGATCCGGACCGAGGGTTCCGCCTGGCCACCTATGCCATGTGGTGGATCCGGGCCTCGATTCAGGAATACATCCTGCGCTCGTGGAGCCTTGTGAAGATGGGCACCACGGCGGCGCAAAAGAAGCTTTTCTTCAATCTTCGGCGCGCGAAGGGGCAGATTCAGGCCCTCGAGGAGGGTGACCTCCGGCCGGATCAGGTGAAGGTCATAGCCAAGCGGCTTGGCGTGCCGGAAGAGGACGTCATTTCGATGAACCGGCGGCTTGGCGGAGACGCTTCGCTCAATGCTCCGGTTCGTGCCGATCTCGACTCCGGGGAATGGCAGGATTGGCTGGTGGACGAGTCGCCTGACCAGGAGGAGGAGCTCGTCGAGCGTGACGAGATGGAACATCGCCGCGCGTATCTCGAGTCGGCGCTGAACACCCTCAACGAGCGCGAGCGGCGCATCTTCGAGGCGCGACGGCTCTCTGACGAGCCTGCAACGCTCGAGGATCTCTCTGCGGAATTTGGCGTCTCTCGCGAGCGGATCCGCCAGATTGAAGTGCGCGCCTTCGAGAAGGTTCAGAAGGCCGTGCAGCAGGCGGCCAGGGCCAAGGAGGGCGCGGCCGCCAGCGCGGCGAGCCCGGCGGGCGCCAGGGTTGCCGGAGCGGCTGGCGCCGCCTGATCATTTTGCTCTGCCCCCTCTTAGGGCAGGGTGCTCGATCAGTGGTCATACAATCCCAGAGCGAATCGAGATAAATTAGAAGCGGTGGGGAAGTTTGCTCCACCGTGCCCATCCACCATGTGCTGGATGGGCGAAAAGGTGCGCGTCAGGGCTCAAGGCATTTTCAGCTTGCAGCATCTGATTGTCAGGCCAGAAACCGTCGGCACCTTCCAATCAGGCCGGCGCGAGGCGGAGAGGGACAGGACCGCCGCTTGCAGCGCCCGCCATTACACTTTCTACCGCGTGAGATCGCGGTCCTGTCCCTTACCACCGCAGCATCACATCATCGCATCCATTGGGGAGCCGGGCGTTTCGCGCGATGCGGGACGCGTGGGAGCCGTTTTCGGATGGCGACGGCGTTCGGCATTTGCCGGGCGGATGTTTGCGGAGCCTTGCAAACGATGGAGCAGCTCATGCCAAAGCGCATTTATCCGTGGTCGGTTTCCGGATCGGGGGGGCTGGGGCGTCGTCGCGAAGCGTTGATTGGTATGTTGCTCAACGACTTTTTGGGTCAGCGATTCAATGATTGGCGGTATGTGCTGCTCTGGCGACTGAAACCATTGCATCCGCCAAGTATCACCTAATTCCGATCGGGCCGTGTGCGCATCCATTGCAATGCGGCCACAAGATAAGGAGGCCGGCCCTGGTGTTGGGCCGGCCTCCGCGCCGTCTTCCCCCCGCGGCGAAACTCTTCAAGCTACATCGGCAAACGCGCGATCTGGTACGAGAAGTAATTCTCGATGGCGGTGACGATCGAGTCCGCAACCTTGTCCCGCCAGTGCTCCGATTTCAGATTACGCGCATCCAGCGGATTCGTCACGTACGCAAGTTCGATTAGGACGGATGGGACCTTGGCCGTCTTCAGAACGCGGAAATTTGCTTCGCGGTCTGCGTTCCTCTGCATCGGCGTCGAAGCGCTCATGAACTCGATCACCTGGCGCGCAAACACGTTCGTGCGCTCTTTCGTGACAGCGACTTCCCGCTCGGCAAGATCGGCGAGGATGGCCTTCACGGCGCTCGTATCACCACCGAATTGCTCAGCAGCGCTTAGCTCCTTGCTCGTCAGCACTGCTTTCACAACTTCCGATTTGGCTGATCGCTGAAGCGCGGCGGCTGTGCTCTCTCTGAGCGTGTAGATCGTCGCGCCGCGGGCGTGGGAGCCTGCGTAGTCTGCATGCACGGCAATGAAGAGCGCCGCCTTGTTTCGTTCA
>QGVC01000430.1 GCA_003242645.1 Pseudomonadota bacterium | reverse complement strand
TTCTCCGGAATGGCGTCGACGAGCTCGACCTTGAACTCCTCGCCCTTCTCGCGGAAGTAAGCCTTGGCCTTTTCGCGGCTCCACACCTCCTTCTCGAACGGCTTGTTGCGCTTGATGATCTCGCGCATGCGCGCTTCGATCTTCGGCAAATCCTCCGGATGGAACGGCTCTTCGCGATAGAAATCGTAGTAGAAGCCGTTCTCGATGACCGGCCCAATGGTCACCTGGGTGCCCGGGAACAGCTCCTGCACAGCCTCCGCCAAAACGTGCGCAGCGTCATGCCGGATGAGCTCCAGCGCTTCCGGATCGTTACGGGTAAGGATCTTTACCTCCGCGTCCGTCTCGATTGGATCAACGAGATCCGCGAGCCGGCCGTTGACGCTCATCGCGACGGCCTTCTTGGCGAGCGACTTGGAGATCGTCTCGGCCAGCTCCTTGCCCGTGATCCCCTTCGGGAATTTCCGCTTCGCCCCATCCGGGAAGGTCAGTGTAATCTCGGCCATAATTCGCGATCTCCTCTCACTCGCTGCATACCACGCAGGTAAGACAAACCGGGCCTGGCACATTTTCACCCGCGCCGCGGCCCGGTGCGGCGCTGTTGCAGACAACTCGCTGGCGGAAGTCAAGCAGTTTGTAACTATTGGGTGTCAGCGCCGCTCGCTCTACTTGCGACGGATGCGCGCTTTGAACCAGGCGACCATCTGCTCGAACGTGTACTTATGGGCGACGACGCCGAGGACAAATTCCTCCAGCGCGACATCCAAGTCTTCGGTGGAGTTGGCCGGCTCCAATCGATACCCGCTCTCTTCGATCATCAGCAAAGTCAGAATAAGCGCGGTACGCTTGTTTCCGTCGACGAAACCGTGACAAGTCGCGACACCTTCAAGTAAAGCGGCTGCCTTTTCGTGAATAGTCCGATGGTAGCCGTGATACGGCCGACCAATCGCCGACAAGACACTGTCGAAATTCAGAATGCCTGACCGCCCGCCCGTTCGTAACGCCACCTCATGGGCGCGATATACATCAACAACGGTAATCCGGTAGTGCCGCCTCCTACTTGTCGGCAAGGCGCTTCAGAACCCTTTTGTGCCGCTCAGCAATCCTATCAATCGTTTGTGCTGATCGCGACCGCAGGGTCTTGGTCACGCTGGTAAACTTCCCCGACGTAGCCGATCGGCCGACCTTTGCGGCAGCGGGTTTTTTAATTTTCTTGTCCATAGGACGTCCTTCTCTCTTCCGTCCAATGCTGCGTCATGTGCCGCCCCGTCCAGCGACCATACCGCCATGGCGCAAACGGGTGGCGTTCGTTTCGAATGTCCGGCACGGGATCGAAGCCGGCGGTGCCAAAGCGATGGCAGCGGCTGAGGCGCGAAACCATCAGCCAAAATCCGCGCCACGTGCCATTCTTGTCGATGGCTTCAAGCGCGTACTCGGAGCACGTGGGCAGATGCCGGCAATTCCAGCCGACGAACGGTTTCAGCGTCCAGCGATAGAGGTGAATGGGCAGCTTTAGCGCGGCGCCAAGCAGTGGTCTCACAGACACCCTTTCGCGATCCGCCCTTACGTCGTCAAGTCTAGAACTCAATCCGATCCCACACTCAAGTCATTCCGGGCCTTGTGCCCGGAATCCAGCTCACCACAATCGCCGAGCTATCGGCCGAGTGGATCCCGGCGACAAGCTGACGGCTTTCGATTACTGCGCCGCTACAGCCTGATCCGTCCCCGATCGCCGCGCTTCGATCTCATCCAGCGCCCGTTCGACGGCATCGAACACGAGAAGGGTGGACGCATGCCTCGCCTTATAGTCCCTCACCGGCTCCAGAATGGCGAGGTCCGCCCACCGTCCCGTCGGCGGCGGGCCGTTCTCTTTCAGCATCCGCCGCATCGTCCGCCCGACCTCTCGCAGCTCGTCCGGTGTTGAGCCGATGATCTCACGCCCCATGACCGATGCGGCCGCCTGCCCCAGCAGGCACGCCTTCACCGTCTGGCCGAAATCCGTGACCCGGCCGGACGCGTCCACCTTCAGGTCAACGACAACCGTCGAGCCACACAGCTTCGAATGCGCGGTCGCGGTGGCGTCAGGATCGGGAAGCCTGCGCTGACGCGGAATCTCGGCCGCCAGCTCGAATATCCGCGAGTTGTAGACGTCGTCCAGGCCAGCCATCCCCTGCTCCCGTCATCCACCGCCGCGGCCTACAGGCCCGGTTCCCTTGCGGCGTGAGACCCTACACTATATAGCGAGCGAGAGCTGCAGTGCGAGGCCCAGGTGCGCGGTCCAGCCACGCTGCGTTATCGTCTCGTCCGCTCAACCCGGTGGCTCGGTGCAGAATCGGAACATCGTCTGTGACAAACATCTCAACAGCCCCATTCAAAGGCAAGGTGACGCCCGTTCGCAGGCCCACCAAGCAAGAGGCCGAGGAGGCCGTGCGCACGCTGATCGCATGGGCCGGTGACGATCCGGATCGCGAGGGCCTGAAGGAGACGCCGCGCCGCGTCGTGGAGGCGTTCCAGGAGTACTTCCGCGGCTATAGCGAAGACCCGGTAGCCATGCTCCAGCAGCCGACGTTCGAGGAGATCGGCGGCTATGATGACTTGGTGATGCTGCGCGACATCCGCGTCGAGAGCCACTGCGAGCACCATATCGCGCCGTTCATCGGTGTGGCACACGTGGCGTACCTGCCAAACGGGAAGGTCGCGGGGCTTTCGAAGCTCGCCCGGGTTGTAGAAGCCTACGCCAAGCGGCTGCAGACGCAGGAAACGCTGAGCGCCCAGATCGCCGATGCGATCCAGGAGGCGCTGTCTCCGCGCGGTGTTGCCGTAATGATTGAGGCCGAGCACCAGTGCATGACCATGCGCGGCGTTCATCAGCCCGGTGTCGCCGCTGTGACCACGCGCTTTCTCGGTGCCTTTGCCACCGACTCCGCCCTGCGCGACCGCTTTCTTAGTCTGGCGAACGCGGGCCGACGCGGTCGCTGAGTCCACCACTGTGTCATCCCGGCGCTCGTCGCCGGGATCCACTCATCCGCTTGCTCCGGTTTTGTGGATGGC
>QGVC01000073.1 GCA_003242645.1 Pseudomonadota bacterium | reverse complement strand
ATCAGCGTGACGAGCGAGCGCGCAGCCTCCGTCGTTCGAGCGCCCGTTTCCTCCGAGAGCAGGTCGTTCGGAGAGAGTTCTCGAATGACCAAAGGGCGCCGGTCGATGAGCGGTTGCAGGAGACCGACCAGGACCAGCTCGCCATCGACCCGGCTCACGTCGTGCTGTCCTGGCATGAGCGCACGAACCTCTTTCGGAACTCTTCTCCAGTCAAAGAGCGCGAGTCTTGATAACCAAGACCAGAGCAGCGATTCGTCGAGATCACCGGCGAGCCAATGCCGAATATCCAGGATCGTTGCACGAAACGGCGCACGGCCTCGCGGGCGTTCAGTGTTGGTCTTTTCCAGCTTGGCTTCTTCAATGAGTCGACGCGACAGAACTGCGCCGAGAACACGCGCGAGCTCCCCGGGCCCCCATACCCAACGGGCGGGAGCGACCTTGGAGTGTTCGAACCATTCCGGCTCCGTCGTCCAGTCGTACTCGAATCTGCCGTTCTGCTCGCGGGTCCACTCCACGCCGAAGCGGAAGGACGCAAAAGGCAACGTCTCGGGAAAGGCAGAAACCAGCGACAAAGCGAGCCGCGCCTCGACACCCGGCTGTTCATCAGCGAACAACGAAGGCAGCCACTCGATCGGCAGCGGCTTCCAGCGAACCTTGTCCTCGCGGAAGCTGCGATTGCGGTCGATGCGATCCAACGCGCTAACGACCGCGTCAAGCAGCGCGACAGCCGCTTCGGAGCTAGTCGGCTCAGCAGCGACGTCGAGAAGTGCTGATTCGATAGGCCCGCGAACCCCCACGAAGCGTTTGCCATCTCGTGGAAAGCCTCGGTGCTCGATCAGGGCGGTGACGCGCTCTAATGTTCTAGCCAACGCTGATGCGTCCGCCGAGCCCGCGAGCGGGCTTACGACCGTCCCCTCGAAACGAGGTTCTACATAATCGTGAGCTGTTGTCCATCCAAGGACAAAACGGCGGAACTCTGCGACACCGGCGTCTACCCCGCGTTGGAGGATTGAGCTCGCGAATGTCGCCGGTGTCTGCGCTGCACGAGATCCAAGCTCAGCACGACCACGACGAAAAAGGGTTCCAACCTCGGAAGCCGTCATCGGGCGCTCCCAAATGGGCGCCCAAAACGCGGCGCTATCTCGTTTCGCTTGTCCAACGGAGTCTGCAGCGGCGCCGCGCGTGACAAATGGGAAGGCTCCGACTGCTTGTGCTCTTGCTCCGAGCCGGCGTGATGGAGAGCCAGACAAGAACACGATGCCTTCGCATGCCAAAACCATCAGCCACGGGGACAAGAGCCCATCGCGGTAGGTCCGCTGACCGCTGTTGTAAAGCTTGTTGGCTTGGCTGAACCACGTCGCGCCATTCAGATCCTTTTCTAACCACGACAGCGGAGTGCCTTGAAGAAGTGCCTTCAGCTCGTCTCGCTTTCTTTGAACCTCAGCGATGATCGATCTTGATTTCTCACGGGTCGCCTTATTGGCCGGCTCTTTCTTGTCTGACTTCAATGGCTTGGCCGGTGCAAGTAAGTCCACCGCACGTTCCCAGCCCTTCGCGAAGTCTCGTTGCCCGATCTTGCCGGCCTTGCCAAGAACTGGGTTCATCGAGCGACCAGAACCATGAGGCACGACATGAGCCACGAAGCTTTCAAGGAGTTGCTCGGCAGCTTTCGCCTGCCAGAGAGCGAAGGGTATTCCGCTCGTTGAGCTAATCTTCAGCTTCTTTGCGATGCGGCTGCTCTCGGCCTGCGCGTCCTTCCACGCACGAACGTACGGCGTCCACGAACGCCTATTCGCAATCTCAACCAGCTCGTCGAGCAACTCATCGAGCGTCGCCGGACCACCAACGACCTGTAGCACTTCGTCCCGCCACGCGATCCGCACGCTCGGCCACCGGCGAGACAGCACACGCAACAAGCCGAGCGACGCGAGGTAGTTGCCGAGGCTGTCGGGCGACAGACCGGGAAGCGACAATGCCGGAAGTCGGAGTTCAGCGGACATAGCTATCGGCCCGTGTTCAACCACCGGTGCTGAACGGCATGCTCATAGGTGCCCACGCAACAGATCGAAAACAAAGACGCCACTTGCGTCGAAGTGGCCGCACAGCCGCCCCGTGGCTCCGTCGCTCCAGACGTACAGTTCGTGCGTGCTGCCGGGTACGGGATCGCCTTGTAGCTTCTTGAACGTACGCGACTTCGGAAGCGGGCGACCGTGGTCAACGTACGCGCAGAACTCGTCAATGGCTTCGTTGACCTGAACTTTCTGCGCCACCTCCAGCCCGGAGAACACCTTCTTGACCGCATCTGCTACGCGCACCTTGCTGGAGAGCGGCAGCAGAAGCCTCTCGGCGAACAGCGTCGCACGGTGACGAGCCCAGACCACATTGCCGAGAACGCTCGTCGTGACCTCTCCATCGACCTCCATGAGCAGCGAGTCGGGAACGCCTTTGGCGTCGTTGGCACTTACGGTGTAACCGACGGCAAGGCGTCTAAAGATGTCCACGTGCTCACGCACGTCATCCAACTCAGAGAGCCGCACGGGGAGCCGCGGGATCTCCATCAACTCGGGCGCGCCCTCAAAGATAAATACGCACCGATCGGCCGAGATCATACCCAGCGTCTGAAGGTAGCCGTTAAGCGACTTGAATCCACCCGTGAGGTTGAAGACTACGAACCAGCCCTGCTCGCGGTACGAGCGAACGAGCGTATCGAGCTGCCTCGTGAGGTCAGCGAGCGCCTCGCGGAATGAAACAAGGCTATTGGTGCGCAGTCCGCCCGCGCTCACGAGCAAGGACTGGTTGCCGACCACTTCTTGAACCAGTCCTGCGGTCGCTCTGCCCAGCGCGGTGTCAGTGTGGACGAGCACGTGAAACAGTTGCTTGGGCTTGTAGCGGTCAAGGACAGCACCGATGCCATTGAGCTCCGCGCTCATCTTTCGCCGCGTGGGCTCGTCAGCAGCCCTCAGCGTATCTCGACGGGCACTGAGGATCGGCGTAAGGCGCGCGGTATCGACTTCGACGTCGTTCGCGGTCGTCTTGAGCCAGTCGAGAGCGTCCTTGTCCGCGCCTTTCTCCAGCAGGCTCACTCCGCATGTGGAGACCAGCAAGAGTCGATGGGTCATGCCCTGCTCTCCGTCAGGGCCGGAAAGAATGGCAGATTCGCCTCGTCGATATCTGCGAGCGCGAGCGCTGAACTCCAAAGTTTGTCGAACACGGGGTCGGAGACGCGTTCGAACCCATGGGCGAGGATCGAGCGGTTACGGGCCACGAGGGGCGACGTTGCTCCACTTAGACCCATGTCCTGGAATTTCTCGCCAACAGGATCGCGGAGAGCTGTGAGCAGCGCATAGGCGTCTTGCAGACCAAGCGCGACCACGCCGTCGTTACTCTTGGCCATCCACAACGATCGCAGCGATTCGGGGACCTGCTCCAGCGGAACCTTCTCGGTGCTTTCGATGTTGTGGCGCCCCTTCAGCGCGACCTGCGCGATGGCCTCGATGGCGCGATAGAGCCTCGCAACAGCATCATCGATGCGCCCCTCTTCTTTCCTCCGCCTAGCATTAGCCAAGAGGTCAATGACGTGATGAAGGCTCGGCGGCCGTGCTGACACCACCTGTTCGAAATGCTTTGCGAGCCGTCTAATGCCGTCGAGTACGCGATCACCTCTCGTCGACCCAAGTGCGGCACGCACATCATTCGCCGACTTGCTCACGTTCTCGAGCAAGTTCTTGCTCCGCCCGTGATCGAAGCGGTCCCACGCATCGAGGGCTTTCGCGAGGTGTTCGAGAGCCGCCATCTCGCGTTTGCGCTGAGGGTGGCTCACGCGCCGCATTGCCGTGGCCGCGACGTTTGCCGCCGCGAGGTAGGCGTGCTGGTCAAACAGCACGACAAAGTCATCCACGGCTTGATGGCCAAGCGCATCCCACGGGTTATGTGTGTAAAGCACTATCTCCGAGCCGGAGACGACGATCCCCACTCCGTCCTTCGTGCGCTCTTTTCCACCAACGTACGAGAACAAGCACGGCCAGCGACTCGCCTGGATGGCTAGCGCTGCAGTCATGCACTTCGTCCCACCCGTGACGTCCACGACAACATGGCAACCGTCGCCACGTGCCGCCCATGCGCGCACCTCGTCGGTGAGTCCTCGGAGACGCTCTATGCAGCTCGTAAAGTCCTGTTCGTCCGGGAGCTCAAGGCGGTCGTACCGCCCAGCGTCGAGGTCCAGCCCCTCCGCACGCGCCTTAGCGATGCTCTCGGCAACCTTCCCCTCGGTGGCAGGCGTGTGGATGAACCTGACGCGCACGGGGCGCCAATGCTTCAGGGCTGCGACAATTGGCTCGGGGCTGCCTCCGACGGTACAGATCAAGAAGGTCGAACGGCTCACGGTTTATCTCCTTCGGGGAAGAGGTCGTCCCACGCTTTGATAAGGGCCCGCGCTCGAGCCTTCCTCTGCTCGTCGGCTTTCTTGTTTGTGAGGCGTTTGGTCCATGCGGCGCGCAGGTCGAACTTCGCGCCAAGCGCTCGCACAACTTCCAAGTGCTCCTTGCTCGCGGCGTCTAGGGAGGCAGACAGCAGAGCACGCATCGGGCCGGTGACCGCTTCGCCTCGCAACCATTGCTCGATGCCGCCGACTAGCGCGTCCTTGCCGTACTTCTCCAGTTCGGCGACCATCTGCTCGACCCTCGAACGTCGGGGCCCGGGAGCCTTCCACTCGCTGACTTTGCCGATCCCGTAGCCGGCGGATGTCTTGCCGCCGACACCCCAACTTGCTAGCGCGTCGGCGAGGAGCTGCCCTGCAAGCTCCGTCCACTCGCTCGGTCCACTCAAAGCGAGCAAGAAGCGGCACTTGGGCCGCACCGTCAGGAAGACGACCGGGTTCGGGCTGTCATAGTCGTTCGGAGCTTTTTTGCCCGAGGAGCCGTAGTATTCCTTTTGATGCACCGTCAACACGTCGGCCACGAAGGGCTTGTTGCTGGGGGCGCTGTCTGGAACGTAAAGTGCGTCGTGGAACGTGATGCAGCCTGCTGTCGCACTCGCTTCGTAAGCGTGTTCTCGCATCGTCGCGCCTTCCAGGGCGTCGGGCGCTCCAAACAGCGCGCGGTAGATCTTGCCAGGACCCCGCAGGATCCGAGAATTCCGCCAGGTCACACCCTGGAAATCCGACCGGATGCGCTCCTCACCTTCCTGTTCCCGCGGCGTCCTGGTGACGTCGGCAGGACCGTATGTGGCGTCGACGTAGTGTGCGAGGAGGCCTTTCAACGCCGAGCCGGGGATGATGGGGACGCCCCACGTGTGATGTACCGTGAGGCCGACATCGGTCGCACTCGCGTTGCCATGTCCAATGAGCAGACGACTCTCGAGCGTAAGCTCAGCTAGGCGGTCGCCTGCGTTGGAGAAGCTCTGCTTCCAGCGTTGGAAGGCATGCTCGTAGTCCGAATGCACCTGTATCGATTCCAGCGCCTTGAACCACCTATCGCGCGGCGATTCGGCCTCGTCCTGGTGCTTGTCGGAGCGAACCGTGCCATCGGTGACTTCGACGGGTGCCCACGCGTTGTATGCAAGTGCCACGTGGTGGAGCGTGTCAACGTTTGGAAGAGCCTGGCGCATCTCAGTCCTCCTCGAACGTTGCCTGCACTGCGCGTTTCAGCCAACTCGCCACCTTCAGAAATTCGCGGGTGGCGATCATGTAGCTTTCCGCATCGAGTTCACGCACGCGTTGCGCGAGATCTTGCGCCGTCGCCCCTTCGAGTCCGGGTACGTCTGCCGACGCGAGATGGCCAAGCAGGATGTTTCCACCGTCCCTGCGGCGTTGCACCGCGGCGATGGCCGCGCAGAGCCCGCTCCGCAGAATGTTGGCGCCGAGATCGTTGACGGCGATCTTGTAGTTCTCACGAGATTCAGAGGGCACGCTCTCGACTGCGTGGTAGGCGTGCAGTGCCCGTTGCTGATCGCGTAGGAGCGGCCTCTTTGGAGTTTCAGCCCTGGCCATGAGCAGTTCCGTTTGTCGTGAGGGGGATGATCCGGCAGCGACCACGTCCGATAGTCGCTTTACCGCCGAGTTGGTGGACCTCTTCGCTGGTGAGCGCGAAGTCGAGGACCTCGTCGGGTGCCATGTTCACGTTGCGGCGCCGGCTTCGATCGGCCGCGAATAGCCCGATGAGTAGCGTCTCGGGCGGAAGGCTCTCTTCGAGCCAGAGTGCGCCCTTGGCGACGGTGCGCGTGTCCATATCAATTCGAACGCGCGCGTCCACTTGAGTCGCCGTCTCGCACAGAAATGCCATCGTGTCGTCGTCGACGATGGCGAAGCGCTTGGTGAAGATGTCGTCGCCAGGAGAGACGAACGGTGCCAGCCACTGGGCCCATTTCGTCGCCTCCAGGGCCTCGGCTGCCGGTAGATCGAGATCTTCGAGATAGAGTTTGCCATCGTGAATACAGGCATTGCCCTTAGCCAGGCGCGCTCCACACACATCGATGCTCGGAATGGCTAGGCTGTCGTCTTGAAGGTCGCGCTTGGCCAGCCTCAGAAGCAGCGGCGATGTGACCCAGGCAAACGTTCCACGAAAGGTACGCACTGGTAGCGCGAGTAGGCGTGCGTCGCCGACGACCAGCGCTCCGGCGTGCGCTGCGGGATCGTCCGAGGGACCGAACACCGCCTCCGTCTTTTCCGAGTCGATTGCGCGCCGCGCCTCACGCAGTACGCCCTTGATCGACGAGCCCGGCAGGAAGGGGATACCCGTGGCCTTCATGCGCGCGGTCGGCAAGTCGATGATATCCGACGATTGACCAGTACCAGCGTGAAGAGGTGATAGTGCGTGTACTAAGAAGGGTCTTGTCTTCATAGTGTGCTCTTCTTGGGATCCCAGACTCCAGGGACGACGCGGCCGAAACCTTCGTCGGTGCGCGTACCGATTGCTGCGAGCCAGAGCGACTTGGCATCCGCTTCGTTAAAGTGTTTTCCGTCGGCTCGTTCGAAGAAGTACACGGCGCCTGGGGGAACCATGCGCGAAGTCGGTTTGGGCTCGCCCTTCGCCATATCCCAGCCAGACACGTGGATCGGCCGAGGAACGAACGCCGCGCGCAGCACGATGTCGAGTCCTGCAAGCTGCCCGCGATACTCGCCGCCGTTACTCACGAGGCCGTCGGGCAGCCAGCCCTTCTCGAAGCAGAGCGGCGAGACCGCAACGAGCCGGAGACCCGGACTGGACGCACGGAACGCTTCGATCACTTGCGTCGGAGGATCGAAGAGCACCGCCGGCAACGACTCAACAAGCGCAAGCCGCGAGTCAGAGCCCAGCGTCGCAACATCGGGAAGCTCCCCTTCTGGCAAGGCGACTTCGACACCAATCGCCCACTCACCGGTTGAGTCGATGGTTTCGATGACGTCATGAGAGAAGAGAACGTCGTCATCCGAGGTGAGCTCCTCCGTAATGCCGACGCGCGCCTGGATGCGGCGTGGAGTCTCGAGATACTCAGCGTGCACAGGCTTGTCTGCGAGCCACGCAAAAAATTCCTTGCTGCTCCACCAGCGTGGCGAGGGAAGTGGCTTGCTGAGATCGTCAAGCCTCGGGCGCCAGAGCTTCTCACGCGCCTCATCGTCGTTGCGTCCAAGCGTTGGGACGACCGGCGGAACAGAATCAAGCCGATGCACCTCCTGGCACCCTTCGAGCCAGAGCGTGTCGCGCGGAACGGGCCAGACTGCGTCTTCCTTACGCCACGTCTCGCCGTGCTTGCGACGAAGAACCAACGTCCGCCCTAGCTGAATTGGTTGCGTGTGCCTGCGCCAGTCGTCCGGCGTGAAGGTTGTGCCTGTCCGGGTTTCCTCGCCGCGTCCCCAAAGCGAGCGCAACGCACCGAGAATGGTCGAGGGCCAAGGCCAGTCGAGCCCGTGACCGCGCCCCGATGCGCTCGTGTACCAGCCTCGGCCGTCCTTTGCGAAGAAGCCGTCTCGAGGAACCAGGGCCAGGTACGTCGGAGTCGTCGTCATGCTGCAGCCTCCTGGCTGTGGCGCTCACGAATGGCGGCACGAGCGAAGGTTCGGGCAACGAGCAGCCGCTCGACCCACGCGTCGATCTGTCCGTGCAGGGTTGCGTAGTCGAGCGTGGGGTCGAGCGCGAGGCCAACGTCTTCCGGGCGCAGGCCTGCGCCCTCGATACGCGAGAGCACGCGCCTCACCTCGAGCGCGAGCACGCGCGCCCAGCCATCGCCGCTCGCGTCGTCAGGTTTGGGCAGGCGCCTGAGGATGCTGGCGATCTCATAGACCTTGCGCGAGGAGATGTGGTCGCCGAGCAGCGAGGCTGCCTCGATCAACGCGCAGACCGGGTTGGTATGCCACGGGGCTCGCCATGTGTGCGTCCCGCCTGAGCGTTTGTCGACGAGCACTGCCAGCGCATTGCGGTCGCGCTTCGCTTCGCGTTCCGCTTGGCGGCCGAGCGCTAGCAGGTCGCCCATGCTCTCCATGACGTGGCCGATCCCGAGGCCCACCGACAAAGTTGGGCGCTTGTCGGCATCGAGCGAGCTGCAGACTGTGGCCGTCGTATCCTCGAAGGCAGTGCGCAGCGCATCGGCGCAGGCGAGCGCTTCGGGTAGCGACACGAAGGCAAGTACGTCGTCACCGCCGGCATAGATGAGCGCGCCGCGATGCACACGCTCGACTATCTCTCGCGCCTTGCTGGCAAAGTGCGCGAGCGCCTTTGAGAACGCGCGGTGCGCGTCGGCTAAACCGAGCGCATCAATAGTCCGACCGATGCGATCGCCATCGGCAACGAGACAGGCGACGTACGGATACGGCTCGTCGAGCTTTCTGAAGAGCGGCTCGACGTACCGGCGGCCCCACGCCTTCGCGTCAACTTGAAGTCCCTGTTCCTCGAAGGCCGAGCTCCATCGGCTCGGCAGCAAGACGCTGCCATCGAACTTGAAGGGCTCAACGCACGGCAAGTCGCGTGTGACACGCGCAACTCCTTCGCGTCGGCACGCTTCCTTGAGAGCATCGAGCTCGGCTGGGGCCACCTGGCTCGCGCGGGAGAGCCACGAAGCCAACGCGACGTTGATCACGGGCACGAACTGGTCGGGATCTCCGCCGGCGCGTTTCACCAACCCCACCGCGTCGAGCTGCTCGCCGTTGGCGATACGATAGCGTCGAGCTAGGTCACTCGCGCGCTGCCGAGGAGGTAAGAGGACCGACTCCCGAGCACCGTCGAGGCTCGACTTCGGCACGTTGCCGCGCCCTTGAACCCAAGGATCGAAGTCGCGCAGCAGCTTGCGACCGGCGATGGCCTGCTCGAGCTCGCGACGTGTCTTCGCGTAATCGCCGAGGGGTAGCCAGCTCGCTGTGAACTCAAGAAAGTCGTCGATCTGCTCGTTCCAGAGCGCGTCGATGTTCGCGGCAAGCAGCCTTGCGCATCGCGCTCTCACGGGCGCTGCGATCTGGTCACGCCAGTAGTCGGCAACCGCCGTGCGGACGGTTCTTGCAAGCCGCTCCGGATCGGTGCCGTCAGGCACCTCAGCGAGCAACTTGTTTGCGATGTTCTGTGGCGGCTTATCCGTGCCATCCCGTAGCGGCCTGAGACACGGAGCAAGCTCTGGGTCATCAGCTTCTAGTGCAGGGACGATGAGCTTCGCGCCGCCACTGACGAGGGCGCGCGCAGCGGCTCGACCCAGCTCCGAGAGCAAGTGGCTACCGTACCAGAGATCGCGCGTGCGTCGTGCCTGGGCGATGAAGTCCTGCACGGGCCCGAGCGTGATGATGAGCAAATGCGCGGTCATGGGGCCACCACCGTGGTCTGGTACGTGGTGTGGAGCCAGTCGAGGAACGCTCGACGAAGACTCGTTTTGTTCTCCAGAGCCGCAAAATGCGCGGTATCGCCTGAAGCAACGAGGCGATCGAAGGAAGCCACGGTTGCCGGATCGACCTTGCGTGGCCGACCTTTTGCGAGGCCAACCTCCGCGCCATCCGGGTAGCTGCGGTTCAACCAGAGGGCGCAAGGGACGAACTTGTCATCGACAAGGGGGAGCGCCTTTACGATGAGCGGACTCGCGAAGCGATCGTGCTCGTCAAATTCCTGTGGCTGACCGACTTTCGGAGCCCTCCAGCGGATCTCATACGGTCCCGGCTCGTCGTAGGCCCTCCGGTTCCCATGGCGGTCGGTCGTTTGGAACTGACCGATAATGGGAAGACCGAATCCAGCACGCGGCCACACGGGCGTCGCATTGTGTCTCGGCTTGTGGGCTCTGGTCTTGTTCATAAGGTGACGGATCTTGTCGGCCTCGGGCCAGTTCGAAATCGATGGTCGGTTCGGCTGCGGCCCCGGTTCGCGGGCACGCTCACCCCGCTTACCATTCGTCCCTTGGCGGAACTCTCTCAGCCAGTCGAGCGCCGTCGTCCATGCCGTCTGGGCGTCGCGCTCCGCAGGACGGACGTGAAGTGAAGCGCCGGGGAGCCACGGCACATCTCCTGGCGTCCCGGTCGGCGCTGCGAAGATGTCAAAGCCAAAGAGCTTCTTGATTGCTTCGCGAGTGGCAGCAGTCGGCAGCCAGTCGCTGCCGTTATCAATGACCGTCAGGCTCCCGAGCCCGCGCCGCGTACGCCCGCCGTAGCCTCCGAAAAGAATCCACGCGCGCAGGGCGTTCTTGACCTCGATCGCATCCTGTTCAGTACCGAAAACCTTCAGCGTGAGCTGGAACTGTGTGCCCGGCTTGCGACGAGGTGCCGCGGGTGTGTTCGTCTTCTTCTCCTCGCGTGCAGGCCAGAGCGCGTAAGCGCCCGGAGTCGCCTGCTGGTCTCGCCCGGGATTCAGTCGGATATCGGTCGTGTCTATGATTCCCTCGCGCTCGACGTTAACGCGAATCTCCACCCTCGAACGCCCCCCTCCATCCTTGATTGCCGCGCGTCCCCACAACGCGCTCTCGTATTCATACAGATCCTCGCTGTTCTCGTACCGCGCCGCGTACAGAGCTCGCCACCAGAAGCGCAGGTGCCCGCGAACGGACGGGACTCGGATCACGTCGAGCTTGTCGATCGCGCGCGTCTGGTGGCTGCCACCGAAGATCGGCGTGATGACCTCGAGCCGAACGCGGATCTCGATTCGCTCAGGACCGCCACGTACGGCACGCGACTTCGCGGTAGGCAGCTCCTGATACGTTGGAGCTTTTGGCAGCGGATGGTCCGGAAACAGCCTCGTCATTAACGCCTCTCCTGATCCGTTAAGAGGGAACCTCTGTCATGACGCCGTGCGACACCTCGATGCCGCTCTCGCCTCGACGGTTCATTCTGCTGGGCTTAACGCTCACGCTCGGTCTCTCACTCGCACGCCAATCTGCGATGCGCACGAGCGCTTCGAGATAGGCGAGAGCAAACGGGCCGAGATGTCTCGGTTCATCCTCCGGCACGGCTCCAGATTCGCTCTTCTCTTCCGGCCTCCACGGTCCAAGTAGATCCGCTACAAGGCCGGTCCATCCGGGTCCGATCATGACGAACTCGTCACCCTCCCAGCGTCCCTCGGCGCCGTCCTTTGCGATCGAAAAATCGAGCGGCCACTCCTCGTTGCCGAGCGTGAGCACGCCCGGCACGCTCGGCACGCCGAAGACGTCATCGCCATTGGGCGTCGTCGAGCGCATCACGGTGCGCGCCTTTCCGTGGTGCGCGGCTGCCAGGTAGACCGCGAGCGCTGGATACGGCTTCGTCTCGCTCTCGTGGTACTTCCTCCACATTGCGAGGGCAGAGGCGACCTCGTGGCGAAGCCCGGGCCAGAACGGAAGATGGCGAGCCCGGCGAACACCGCTGACAGCGCGCAGGGTCTTCAACTCAGCCTCGGTGAGCCTGTCGTCGATCGCCCATCGGAGTCGAATGCCCTCTTCACGACCGCACCGGCATGCTTCATCCGGCAGGGGACGAGCCAGCGGCCGAAGCTTGGCGAACGCTGCACGGACGGCGCTTGCATCGCCCGTCACATCGACGGCGACGACACGCGGACTCTTGGCAAGTAGCGCGTCGGGAATGCCGGAGCGATCGGGCAGCGCAGCCTGCCATTGCGGATGGGCCTTGCCGAGATCGTGAAGGGCCGCACTGTTTACGACAGAAGCTCGAAGCGGACAGCGTTCCTGACGGTGCGTCAGATCTAGCTGCTTACAATGCGCGCAGGGCTCGGCGCCGTCCGTAAAGCCAAGCGAATCGCAAAGCTTCTCAGCCTCCCAATGGGCATCCCTAAGGTGGTCTTCTAGCTTCGACCAATAGCCCGCCTCGGACCGCGCATCATCTCGCAGCGTCGTACCGCGCCCGACGCGCGGCACTTCGTCGAGCTTGTCCGACTTGTCACCCGTCCACCCTAACGTCTCGTCGTAGCCGCCAACCTCACGTTTCAGCACGACGAGCATGCCAGGGCGGATGTCCTGCGGATTCACTCGCTCCCAGCACTCCGCCTCGTCATCCCAGAGCCACGCCTTGGCGTTGTTCGTCTTGAGCATCTCTTGGACGCGAACGAAGGAAACAGGGCAGCCCTCCAACGCGGGATCCAGCGGCGGGCCATCGAGGTCGTCGCCATGCGGCGGGCTATCGCCAGACCAGTCGCGCCAGAAAACGGTCACATCGAGATCGGGATCGGTGCC